>NZ_JBFAAX010000031.1:0-33129 GCF_040639995.1 Actinosynnema sp. NPDC023658
GTCGAGCGCGACCCCGGCGCGCTGGCCTGGGCGCGGCGCAACGCCGACGCCCGCGCCGCCGCCGGCGACACCCCGATCACCCTGCACTCGGGCGACGTGACCGCGCCGGACGTGCTGTCCGACCTGGACGGCCAGGTGGACCTGGTGCTGTGCAACCCGCCCTACGTGCCGGACGGCACCGAGGTGCAGCCGGAGGTGGCCGACCACGACCCGCGCCACGCCGTCTTCGGCGGCCCGGACGGCCTGGACGTGATCGCGCACGTGGTCGGCCTGGCCGCGCGCCTGCTCAAGCCCGGCGGCCACGTCGCGATCGAGCACGACGACACCCACGGCACGACCGTCCCGGCCCTGCTGTCCGCCCGGCGCGTCCTCACCGACGTCGAGGACCACAAGGACCTCGCCTGGCGCCCCCGCTTCGCCACGGCCCGCCGCGCCTGACCCGCCCGACGCGCCCGACGCACCGCTGCCGTCCGACCGCCGCCGTCGCCGCGCGGTCGGGTCAGGGAGTGGCCAGCTCGACCATCCGCGCCAGTCGCGACCGGGTCAGGTCCCACTCCTCCGGCGGCCCCGCGGAGTACAGGACGTATTCCACACCGTTCGATTCCCAGAACGCGGTGGCCACCCGTTCCGGGTCCGCCGGCGCGCTTTCCTCGAATTCCCACCCGACCGCCGGGTGATTGCGGATCGTGGTCGCGGTCAGGCTCAACCGCCGGTGCCCGGCCTCCCGCTCACGCCCTTCGGCGGCCTCGGTGATGCGGTCCAGCAAGGGCTTCGACGCGTCCGCCACGGGCGCCCCGCCCAGCCTCACCTCGCGCCGCGGCGACGCCGGGTCGGTGGCGACCAGGGTGGTGGCGACCGTGCCCGGGGTGATGGCCCAGTCGGCCGGGATCACCGTGGTGAGACCGCCCGGCGCGTCGACCCTGCGCAGGTCAGCGGGCAGGGCGGTGGTGGTGGAGGCGGGTGCGGCGGTGGTGGTCGGCGGCACCTCCGTGGTGATCGAGGGGACCGTCGGGGCGGATACGGCGACCGGCGCGGGCGTGCGCTCGTCCAGCACCAGGTAGCCCGCGGCGCCGGCCACGACGGCGTACAGCGCCGCGCAGCACAGGGCCAGCGGGAGCGCGCCGATCTGGTTCTTCGCATTCACCGGACGCCTCGCCATCGGGATAACCTGGACGCCAACGCTCCGGCGAGTAAATCGGAGAACCAGCGATGCCTGTCAATGCGCCGAACGAGTGGAGCGAACTGCGGGAATGGCTCGCCGCCCGCATCACCCTGGTCGACCTCACCGAATTCTCCCACCTGGACCGGGTGCGCCTCTCCCGCTCGTCCTCCGCGCTCGCCCCCGCCCTGGACGAGGGCCGTGACAGCCACCTCGCCGCCGCCGCGGTGCGCGGTGAGCTGGAGCGCGGCGGCGGCGCACCCCGGGCCGACGACATCCTGCGCACCTACCTGGCCATCGCGCTCGCCGCCCGCAGCGCCGAGGCCCGCACCCGGACCCCGGGCGGCGCGCTCGCCCTCACCGACCCCGACCAGCTGGCCGAGTGCCGGGCCCTGGCCGACGAGATCCTCACCCTCACCCCGCACCCGGAGCTGATCGCGTTCGCCACCGACCTGCGTCACCGCGTGGAGCGCGCGCGGCGCTGGCGCTGGGTCGAGCCCGACGTCTGGACCGCCGCCCTGGTCGGGCTCGCGGTGCTGGTCCTGCCGTTCGTGGGCGGTGCGGTCGACGACCCGGCGGTGACCGCGGCCGGGGTGCTGGTCGGGGCCTCGCTGGTGTTCGGCTTCGTGGTGGCGCACCGCAAGCGGCAGTGGGCGGTCGACGCGGAGGCGGCCTCCCGCCGGGGGTCCGTGTGACCTCCGCCGCAGCGCTTCCCCGTGCTGTGCTTGGATCAGCAGGGTGAGCACGGTCTACGACTGCAGCGTCCAAGCCGACCGGGAGGCGGGCCTCACCGCCGCCGCGGGCGCGGTGCGCTCCGGGCGCCTCGTGGTCCTCCCCACCGACACCGTCTACGGCATCGGCTGCGACGCGTTCGACGCGTCCGCCGTCCGCGCGTTGCTGGCGGCCAAGGGGCGCGGCCCGGACATGCCGGTGCCGGTGCTGGTCGGCTCCTGGACCACGATCGACGGCCTCGTCCTGGGCGTGCCCCGGCAGGCCCGGGCGCTGATCGAGGCGTTCTGGCCCGGCGGTCTCTCCCTCGTCCTGCCCCACGCGCCCTCGCTGGCCTGGGACCTCGGTCACACCCGCGGCACGGTCATGCTGCGGATGCCGCTGCACCCGGTCGCGCTCGAACTGCTCCGCGACGTCGGCCCGATGGCCGTCTCCAGCGCCAACAAGTCCGGGTTCCCGCCCGCCGGCACCGCGCAGGAGGCCTGGGACCAGCTCGGGGAGGAGGTCGGCGTCTACCTCGACGGCGGCCGGGCGGCGGACAACACCGCCTCCACCATCGTCGACCTGACCGGCCCGGACGCGGTCGTGCTGCGCGAGGGCGCGGTGCCGGTGGCCGAGGTGTCCAAGGCGCTGGGCGTCGAAGTCGAGGTCGCGCGTTAGTGGATCTTCCCGATCGGAGTAGCGTGGTGGTCCCGGCGCACGAACCACCCGCGGAAGACCCACTTCTGCCGGCTCGACCCGTGCCGGACCCGCCCGACACCCCATCTTCGAGGGGCTAGCCAGCCGTGGGCCAGTTGCCTGCCGTGTCCAACGTCCTCCCCGTCCGGGAGTACCTGCTCGTCGCGCTGACCGCCGCCGTCGTGACGTTCCTGCTCGTCGGCCTGGTCCGCGCGCTCGCGTTCCGGATCGGCGCGGTCGCCCACCCCCGCCAGCGCGACGTGCACGTCCAACCCATGCCCCGGATGGGCGGCCTCGCCATGTACGGCGGAGTGCTGGGCGGCATGCTGCTCGCGCACCAGCTGCCGGTCCTGCGCTCGGCGTTCGACTTCTCCTACGACCCGTACGCGGTCATCGTCGGCGGTGGCGTGATCGTCCTGGTGGGCGTGCTGGACGACCGGTTCGAGCTCGACTCGCTGACGAAGCTCGCGGGTCAGGTCACCGCGGCGGGCATCCTGGTGCTGTTCGGCCTGCAGTGGCTGCTGTTCTGGGTGCCGTGGGGCGACGACGGCGAGGGCACCGGGTCGCTGCTGTCGCTGGACCAGAACCAGGGCGCGATCCTGAGCGTGCTGCTGGCCGTGACCATGGTCAACGCGATGAACTTCGTGGACGGCCTGGACGGCCTCGCCGCCGGCATCGGCCTCATCGCCGCCGCCGCCACCTGCGTGTTCTCCATCGGCCTGCTCGCCAACAACGGCGGTGACGTGGGCGCGTACCCGCCCGCGCTGATCGCCGCCACGCTGGCCGGCGCGTGCCTGGGCTTCCTGCCGCACAACTTCAACCCGGCCCGGATCTTCATGGGCGACTCGGGGTCGATGCTGATCGGGCTCATGCTCGCCGCGGCCACGATCTCGGCCTCCGGCAAGATCAACTACGAGTCGGTGCGCGCCACCGACGTGCTCGGCCTGCTCTCGCCGCTGGTCGTGGTGGCCGCCGTGCTGTTCGTGCCGCTGCTGGACCTGCTGATGGCCGTCGTGCGGCGCACCCGGCGCGGCGAGAGCCCGTTCTCCGCGGACAAGATGCACCTGCACCACCGGCTGCTGGAGATCGGCCACTCCCAGCGCCGCGCGGTGCTGCTGATCTACTTGTGGGCGGGCGTGCTGGCGTTCGGCGCGGTGGCCCTGACGCTGTTCGACGTCGTGGTCGTGGTGTGGTGCCTGGCCATCGGTCTCGTCCTCGCGCTGTTGGTCTCCGCGATACCCAGACTTCGCGAAGTGCGGCGCACCTGACCCCCGCCGGTGGGGTGAGCATCAAGGCATCTTTACACTCATCCCGACCAGTGGACGGTGTTCGACCCTCTTGGGGGTGACATGAGCCAGGACAGCACCGAGGGCACGACCGCTCCGGGCAAGGTGGAGTGGACCCACGAGGCCGTCGTGCGGCGACTCGCACGCGAGATGTACCGCAGCGCGTTGTGGGCGGCGCTCGGGACGGTGGTCGCGGGCGTGATCGTCTGGACCGTCCTGGCCGGCGTTCCCGGGTTGGTGGCCGCGCTGATCGGCGGCGCGCTCGCGTGCCTGTCGTCGGCCGGCACGCTGCTGCTCATGCACCGCACCGCCGCGATGCCGCTCCAGGTGATCATGGTGGCGGCGTTCGCCGGGTTCATGGGCAAGCTGATCCTGCTGTTCGCGGTGATGCTGCTGCTGCGCCGGTTCCCGGTCCTGCACACCAACGCGCTGGCCCTCACGATGGCCGCGACCATCCTGGTCGCCACCGCCATGGAGGTGCGCGCTTCCAAGCGCAGTCGCAGTCAGATCGTCATCCCCACCCCTGGAAACACCTGATCTACCGGCTGGTACGGTGCGCGCAAGACGGGACACCCAGGTAGGCGGGGGTGCCTCTCGCAGGCGCTTGCGGTCCGTAAGGTACGTTAAGTCCCGATCGTGACGATTCCCCCGGCGGAGTGAACGCCGGCCGGGAGAACCGGAAGGAACACAGTGACCACGATGGTGCTGGCTGCGGGTGATGAGTTCCACGCACCCGGCGTGAAGGACTTCTTCCTCCCACCGATCTTCGGTGAGGTCACCAAGCCGATGGTGCTGCTGGTGCTCTCGATCCTGATCATCGGTGCGTTCTTCATCGCGGCGACCCGCAACCTCAAGCTCGTTCCCGGCAAGTTCCAGTTCGCCGCCGAGTCGCTCTACGACATCGGCCGGAACTCGATCACCCGCGAGCAGATCGGCGCCAAGGACTTCAAGCCCTTCGTCCCGCTGATCCTCACGGTCTTCACCTTCGTCCTGGTGAACAACCTCTTCGGGTTGATCCCGCTCGTGCAGTTCCCGACGATGTCGCACATCGGTTTCCCGCTGGCCGTCTCGGTGCTCGTGATCTACCCGGTGTACCACTTCGTCGGGTTCAAGCGCCACGGGTTCGTCGGCTACCTCAAGCACCAGACCATGCCGCCCGGTGCGCCGTGGTTCGTGCTGATCCTGCTGATCCCGATCGAGTTCTTCCAGAAGTTCTTCCTGAACCCGCTCACGCTCGCGATCCGAGTCTTCGCGGCCATGTTCGCGGGTCACCTGCTCCTGCTGGTGTTCACCCTGGCCGGTGAGTACCTGCTCTTCGCCGGCGGCATCACCGTCGTGGTCGCGCCCGTCGCGTTCGTCTTCGCCATCGCGCTGACGTTCCTCGAAGCGCTGATCATGGTTCTTCAGGCCTACATCTTCGCGTTGCTGTCCGCCAACTACATCGGCGCGGCGCTGGCCGAAGAGCACTGAGAAATCACAAGCCTCCGATCCGCGAGCGTTCGCGGACCGAGTTGGAAAGGGAACACCACAAGTGAGCGCTATCGTTCTTGCCCAGGAAGCCGCGAACGTCAACCTGAACCAGGGTCTCGCTGCGATCGGTTACGGCCTCGCGGCCATCGGCCCCGGCATCGGCGTGGGTCTCATCTTCTCCTCGGTCATCAACGGCACCGCCCGTCAGCCGGAGGCCCGCGGCGTGCTGCTGAGCCTCGCCTGGACCACGTTCGCCATCGTCGAGGTGCTCGCACTGCTCGGCTTCGTCGTGTACTTCCTCGCGACTGCGGTCTGAGCACCGGTTCATCGCATCAGAGAGGTTTGTGATGAAGACCCTCATCTTGGCGGCGGCGGAGGAAGGGCCCATCAACCCCGTCCTGCCGCACACGTCGGAGATCATCCTCGGCCTGATCTCGTTCCTGCTGCTGCTCTTCGTCATGAAGAAGTTCGTCTCGCCGCGCTTCGAGACGTTGTACGCGGAACGCGCCGCCAAGATCGAGGGCGGGATCGAGAAGGCCGAGCAGGCCCAGGCGCAGGCGCAGCAGGCCCTCGACCAGTACAAGGCGCAGCTGGCCGAGGCCCGTGCCGAGGCGGCTCGCATCCGTGACGACGCCCGCATCGAGGGCGAGCAGATCATCAGCGAGCTGCGCGCCAAGGCGCAGGAGGAGTCCGCGCGGATCGTCGCGCAGGGGCAGACCCAGCTGGAGACGCAGCGCGCGCAGATCGTCGCGGAGCTGCGGGGCGAGCTGGGCAGGCTGGCCATCGACCTGGCGGACCGGGTCGTCGGCGAGTCGCTGGAGGACGAGGTGCGCCGTCGGGGCACCGTCGACCGGTTCCTCTCCGAACTCGACGGCACGTCGGCTCCGGCCGCCAAGTGAGGGAACGCCGATGACGCTGCACGCCGCTAGCCGTGACGCCCTGGCCGCCGCCGAGCTGCGGCTGCTGGAGGTCGTCGACGGCACGACCGGCCCCACCGCCGGCGAGTCCCTGGCGAAGCTGGGCGGCGAGCTGTTCGCGGTCGTCAGCCTGCTGTCGGCGCAGCCCGCGCTGCGCCGGGCGCTGGCCGACAACTCCTCGGACCCCGAGTCCCGGGAACAGCTGCTGCGCGGTCTGCTCGACGGCAAGGTCGTCGACGTGACCCTGCAGGTGCTGGCCACGGTCGTCACCGCCCGCTGGTCCAGCCCCCGCGAGCTGGTCGACGGCGTCGAGTCGCTGGCCCGCACCACGCTGCTGGTGCGGGCGGAGCGGGACGGCAAGCTCGACTCGGTCGAGGACGAGCTGTTCCGGCTCGGCCGGATCATCGCGGGCAACCACGAGCTGGAGCTGGCGCTGTCCGACCCGGGGGCCGAGCCCGCCGGCAAGGTCGCGCTGGTCGACAGCCTCGTGGCGGGCAGGATCGACCCGACCACGAAGACCCTGGTCGACCAGCTCGTCCGCGAGCCCCGCGGCCTGGGGGTCGTCAACGGCCTGAGCGACCTCGCGTCGCTCGCGGCCAAGCGCCGGGAACGTTCTGTCGCCTACGTCCGTTCTGCTGTCGAACTGGACGCGGCGCAGCAGGACCGCCTCGAAGCCACGCTGACCCGGATCTACTCCAGGCCGATCGCACTGCACGTGGAGGTAGACCCCACGCTGCGCGGCGGTCTGCTGATCAAGATCGGTGACGAGGTCATCGACGGAAGCGTGGCCGGTCGGCTGGCGTCACTGCGCCGCGACCTCGCCGGCTGACCGACCGGAACCGCGGCCCACAAGCCCCTTTCCCAGAACGAAGTGAGAGCAGGAACGACATGGCGGAGCTGACGATCTCGTCGGACGAGATCCGCAGTGCGATCGAGAAGTACGTCTCGACCTACTCCCCGGAAGTCAGCCGGGAAGAGGTCGGCGTCGTCGCGGAGACCTACGACGGCATCGCCATCGTCGAGGGTCTGCCCGGCACCATGACCAACGAGCTGCTGGAGTTCCCCGGCGGCGTGCTCGGCGTGGCCCTGAACCTGGAAGTCCGCCAGATCGGCGCGGTCATCCTCGGTGACTACAACGAAATCGAGGAGGGCCAGGAGGTCAAGCGGACCGGCCAGGTGCTCTCCGTGCCGGTGGGCGACGGCTTCCTCGGCCGCGTGGTGAACCCGCTCGGCCAGCCGATCGACGGCCTCGGTGACATCGTGGCCGACGACAACCGCGCCCTGGAGCTGCAGGCCGCGACCGTGCTGCAGCGCCAGCCGGTCAACGAGCCGATGCAGACCGGCATCAAGGCGATCGACGCGATGACCCCGATCGGTCGCGGCCAGCGCCAGCTGATCATCGGTGACCGCAAGACCGGCAAGACCGCGGTCTGCATCGACACGATCATCAACCAGAAGAAGGCCTGGGAGTCGGGCGACCCGAAGCAGCAGGTCCGCTGCGTCTACGTCGCCATCGGCCAGAAGGGCTCCACCATCGCGGGCGTCAAGGCCGCGCTGGAGGAGGCGGGCGCGCTGGAGTACACCACCATCGTGGCCTCCCCGGCGTCCGACGCGGCCGGCTACAAGTGGCTGGCGCCCTACACCGGCTCGGCCATCGGCCAGCACTGGATGTACCAGGGCAAGCACGTCCTGATCATCTTCGACGACCTGACCAAGCAGGCGGAGGCGTACCGCGCCATCTCGCTGCTGCTGCGCCGCCCGCCGGGCCGCGAGGCCTACCCCGGCGACGTCTTCTACTTGCACTCGCGCCTGCTGGAGCGCTGCGCGAAGCTGTCGGACGAGATGGGCGGCGGCTCGATGACCGGCCTGCCGATCATCGAGACGAAGGCCAACGACGTGTCGGCGTACATCCCGACCAACGTCATCTCGATCACCGACGGCCAGTGCTTCCTGGAGTCGGACCTGTTCAACGCCGGTGTGCGCCCGGCCGTCAACGTGGGCATCTCGGTGTCCCGCGTCGGTGGCGCCGCGCAGATCAAGGCGATGAAGGACGTCGCGGGCTCGCTGCGGCTGGACCTGTCGCAGTTCCGCGAGCTGGAGGCGTTCTCCGCCTTCGCCTCGGACCTCGACGCGGCCTCCCGCGCCCAGCTGGAGCGCGGCGCCCGCCTGGTCGAGCTGCTCAAGCAGGGCCAGTACTCGCCGGTCCCCGTCGAGGAGCAGGTCGTCTCGATCTTCCTCGGCACGAACGGGCACTACGACGACATCCCGGTGGGCGACGTCCGCCGCTTCGAGGCGGAGTTCCTGGACCACGTGCGCCGCAGCCACGAGGTCATCCTCTCCGGCATCCGCGAGTCCAAGAAGCTGTCGGACGACGGCCGCAACGGCATCGTGGACGCCGTCACCGCGTTCAAGCAGCAGTTCACCTCCTCGAAGGGCGCCTCGGTCGTCAACGACGCGCCCGCCGACGCGATGGACGCCGACAAGGTCGGACAGGAGTCGGTGAAGGTCAACCGGCACGCTCCGGCCGAGAAGTGACGTAGGCATGGCGGCACAGATCCGAGAGCTGCGCCAGCGGATCCGCTCGGTCAACTCGACCAAGAAGATCACCAAGGCGTACGAGCTCATCGCCACGTCCCGGCTCGCCCGGGCCCAGTCGAGGGTCGCGGCGTCCCGTCCCTACGCGGAGGAGATCACCTCGGTGCTCTCCGCGCTGGCGACGGCGTCCGCGAACCTGGACCACCCGCTGCTGACCGAGCGCAAGGAGCCCAAGCGGGCCGGTGTGCTGGTCGTGACCAGTGACAAGGGCATGTGCGGCGCCTACAACGCCAACGTGCTGAAGGCCGCGGAGGAGCTGTTCGCGCTGCTGCGGTCCGAGGGCAAGGAGCCGGTGCTCTACGTCGTCGGTCGCAAGGGCGTGGGCTACTACAAGTTCCGCCGGCGCACGATCGCGGGCGAGTGGACCGGGTTCTCCCAGCTCCCCCACTACGTCAACGCCGTCGAGGCCGGTGACGCGCTGGTGAAGGCGTTCGTCGCGGGCAGCGACGACGGCGCCACCCCGCCCGGTCCGGACGGGGTGCTCGGCGTGGACGAGCTGCACGTGGTCTACACCGAGTTCCACTCGATGCTGAGCCAGACGCCGGTCGCCAAGCGGATCGCGCCGATGGTGGTCGACTTCGACCCGGAGCCGCAGAAGCTCCAGTCGGTGTACTCGTTCGAGCCGAGCGCGGAGACGCTGCTGGGCGCGTTGCTGCCCAAGTACGTCAAGACCCGGCTCTTCTCGGCACTGCTGGACGCGGCGGCCTCGGAGTCGGCGGCGCGGCGGACCGCGATGAAGGCGGCGACGGACAACGCCACCGAGCTGGTCCGCTCGCTCAGCCGTCAGGCGAACGCGGCTCGCCAGGCCCAGATCACCCAGGAGATCAGCGAGATCGTCGGTGGCGCCTCCGCGCTAACCGGGGGCGCAGGAAGTGATGAGTGACATGACTGCTACTGCCACCACCACCCGCACCGGCCGTGTGGCCCGGGTGATCGGTGCCGTCGTCGACGTGGAGTTCCCGCGTGGCGCGGTGCCGGAGCTGTTCAACGCCCTGCACGTGGAGATCACCGCCGAGTCGGTGGCCAAGACGCTGACCCTGGAGGTCGCCCAGCACCTGGGTGACAACCTGGTCCGCACCATCTCGATGCAGCCGACCGACGGCCTGGTCCGCGGCGCGACCGTGTCCGACACCGGCAGCGCGATCAGCGTGCCCGTCGGGGACGTCGTCAAGGGCCACGTGTTCAACGCGCTGGGCGACTGCCTCGACCAGCCCGGTCTCGGCCGCGACGGCGAGCAGTGGGAGATCCACCGCAAGGCGCCGGCCTTCGACCAGCTCGAGGGCAAGACCGAGATCCTGGAAACGGGCATCAAGGTCATCGACCTGCTGACCCCGTACGTCAAGGGCGGCAAGATCGGCCTGTTCGGCGGCGCGGGCGTGGGCAAGACGGTGCTCATCCAGGAGATGATCACCCGTATCGCCCGCGAGTTCTCCGGCACGTCGGTGTTCGCCGGCGTCGGTGAGCGCACCCGTGAGGGCACCGACCTCCTCCTGGAGATGGAGGAGATGGGTGTGCTCGGGGACACCGCCCTGGTGTTCGGTCAGATGGACGAGCCGCCCGGCACGCGCATGCGCGTCGCGCTGTCCGCGCTGACGATGGCGGAGTACTTCCGCGACGTGCAGGGCCAGGACGTGCTGCTGTTCATCGACAACATCTTCCGCTTCACCCAGGCGGGCTCGGAGGTGTCGACCCTGCTGGGCCGCATGCCGTCCGCCGTGGGTTACCAGCCGACGCTGGCGGACGAGATGGGTGAGCTCCAGGAGCGCATCACCTCGACGCGCGGTAAGTCGATCACCTCGCTGCAGGCCATCTACGTGCCCGCGGACGACTACACCGACCCCGCCCCCGCCACCACGTTCGCCCACCTGGACGCGACGACGGAGCTCTCCCGTCCGATCTCCCAGAAGGGCATCTACCCGGCGGTGGACCCGCTGTCCTCGTCCTCCCGGATCCTGGAGCCGTCGATCGTCGGCGAGGAGCACTACCGGGTGGCGCAGGAGGTCAAGCGGATCCTGCAGAAGTACAAGGAGCTGCAGGACATCATCGCCATCCTCGGCATGGACGAGCTGTCCGAGGAGGACAAGGTCCTCGTCGGTCGCGCCCGTCGCCTGGAGCGCTTCCTCGGCCAGAACTTCATCGTGGCCGAGAAGTTCACCGGTCAGCCGGGTTCCTTCGTGCCGATCAAGGACACGATCGAGGCGTTCGACCGCGTCTGCAAGGGCGAGTTCGACCACTACCCGGAGCAGGCGTTCTTCTCCTGCGGCGGGTTGGACGACGTCGAGGCCAACGCCAAGAAGCTCGCCGGCAAGTGAGTCGGGCTTGACGAAGGGCCGTCCCCGGTGGGGGCGGCCCTTCGGGCGTTACCGGGGACGGTCGCCGGGCCGGTCAGCGGGCCACCCAGCCCAGGGCGCGCGAGATCGCCAGGCCGCACGTCCGCACGGCGGGCACGACGGTGTCGGTGCGGGTGCCGGTGGGGACGACGACGGACACCGCGCCGACCACCTCGCCCTGCTGGCCGCGCACGGGTGCGGCGACCGAGTAGGTGATCATCTCGATCTGGCGGTCGCTGATCGCGTAACCGTCGCGGCGCACCCTGGCCAGGGTCTCCCGCAGCTCGCCGGGCGTGGCGATCGTCTTCGGCGTGAACCGCTTCAACGGGCCGGCCAGGACGGCGTCCTGCACCGGGACGGGCGCGGCGGCCAGCAGCACCAGGCCGACGCCCGTGCAGTGCAGCGGCATCCGGCTGCCCACGCGCGTCACCACGTTCACCGCGTCCCGCGCCGAGATCCGCTCCACGTACACGACCTCCGCGCCATCGCGCACGGCCAGCTGCACGTTGTGCCGCGTCACCTCGTACAGGTCCTCCAGGAACGGCAGCGCGCGGTCGCGCAGGTCCAGGCTGCCCGGCGACAGCGCGCCCAGCTCCAGCAGCCTCAGGCCCACGCAGTAGCGGCCGTCCGGGGTGCGGTCGAGCGCGCGCAGCCGCACCAGGGACGCCACCAGCCGGTGCGTCGTGCTCAGCGGCAGGCCGGAGTGGCGGCTCAGCTCGGACAGCGTCACCGCCGGCCGGTCCACGGTGAACACGGACAGCAGCGAGAACGCGCGTTCCAGCAGCGACTTCGGTGTCGGCACGGGTCCTGTCCCTCGGCGGCGGTGGGTCGACGGGCACAGTCTTCCACTCATCGGAAACGGCACCGACCGGTTTTCGTGAGCCCCGCCACGCTCGTGGATCAGGCGGATCACGCGCTCGGCCGGGTACCCGTCGAGGGCGGCGCCGGGGCTGTCGGTGGCGGGGAAGTCGGTGCGGCGGCGGGGTTGCCGGTCGCGGGTGCGGTGGCGGACCGGGTGGGCGCGCGGCCGTCAAGACGGCCCCCCGGGCGGGTCGTGGCGTGAAGTGGGCACGTCTGGGGGTGGCTGGTGCGGCGCTGTGTTCCGGTCACCGTTTAGACTGCTGGTGACTCCAGTCGACTCAGGGAGATGCGCGTGGCCGAGATGACCGTCCAGCTGGTCGCGGTGGAACGCCGCCTGTGGTCCGGCACGGCCACCACGGTGGTCGCGCAGACGCTCGAAGGCGAGATCGGCATCCTGCCCGGCCACGAGCCGGTGCTCGGCCAGCTGGTCGAGGGCGGCGTGGTCCGGATCCGCACCACGGACAACGAGCTCGTCACGGCGGCCGTGCACGGCGGGTTCCTCTCCGTGACCGGTGAGGGCGTGAGCATCCTCGCCGAGGACGCGGAGCTCTCCCACGAGATCGACGTAGACCGGGCCCGCGCGGACGTCCAGAACTCGGACGACGTGGAGCGGGTCAGGGCCATCGCGCGGCTCCGCGCCGCAGGGCACTCGGCCTGACGCGGACGAGCGGACAGACGCCGTGGGGATCGCCGAACTGGTCGGGGTGGTCCTGTTCTGCGCGGTGGTCGTCCTGGTGTACCTCACCTGGCGCCGCGTCCGGCTGCTGCGCGCCGGTGGCGTGCACGTCTCGTTGAGGGCGCGGCTGGAGGACTCCGGGCGGGGTTGGCACCTGGGTGTCGGGCACTACCGGGGCGACGAGTTCGCCTGGTTCCGCGTGCTGAGCCTGCGCTCCGGCCCGGACATGGTCATCTCCCGCGACGGCTTCGAGATCGACGACCGCCGCGAGCCCACCCCGCCCGAGGCGTACGCGATGCCCACGGGGGCGGTGGTGCTCCGCTGTCGGGGCAGCAAGGGCGAGGTCGAGATCGCGATGGGCCCGGACGCGCTGACGGGATTCCTGTCCTGGTTGGAGTCGGCGCCTCCGGGCCGGTCCATTCCCTGGGCCTCCTAGCCCCTCGCGCCCGGTTCACCCACGGCGGTCGACCCGCACGTCGTCACTTGGTCAGGCCGGGTGCTTGACGCTCTCGTAGATCCGGGCGAAGCCCTCCCCGCCGCGACCGGCGTCGACCTGCCGCCGGATCAGCTCCTGCACCACGTCGACCACCTCGGTGGAGATGCCCTGCGCGGCACTGGCGTCGATCAGGTCGCGCAGGTCGGAGAAGTCCAGGCTCTGCTGCCCCGGCGCGGTGTAGTCGCCGCCGTCGACCACGGCGGCGAGCCCGGCCAGCGCGCCGGTCATGGCGGACAGCCACGGCGCGGCCCGCCGGGCGAACGCGGTGGCCGAGACGCCGGCGCCCGCGACCATCGCCGCGCCGTGGAAGAACCCGGCGAACATCACGTACATGCCGGCGAGCAGCGCGAGGTCGTACAGCGAGGCCAGGCCGGGGTCGTCACCAAGGTGGGTGCTCGCACCCCACAGGTCCAGCAGCGGGCGGTGCTGCTCGAACGCGGCCTCCGAGCCGCTGCAGAGGATCGACGAGCCGGGCAGGCCGATCATCGGCGGCACGGCCAGGATGCCGCCGTCGAGGTACGCCACGCCGTGCCCGGCCGCCCAGGCGGCGATCTCCCTCGCCTGCTCCGGCGTCGTCGTGGTGACGTTGATCAGCGTGCGGCCGGTGAGCAGGTCGGCCACCGGGTCGAGGACGTCGTGGACGGAGGCGGCGTCGAGCAGGCACGCGACCACCACGTCGGAGGCGGTCACGGCGTCGGGCACGGTGTCGGCGGCGGTGGCGCCCAGGGCGACGAGCGCGTGGGCCTTGGCCGGTGTGCGGTTCCAGACCGCGGTGGGGTGCCCGGCGCGCACCAGCGCCGCGGCGAGGGCGGCGCCCATCGCGCCCAGCCCGAGAACGGTCACGTTGGTCTTCGTCATGCGTCGATCGTCGCCGGTACCGGTGCGGGCGACCAGTACGGACTATTTTGTGCGGTACCCACTTTTTGGTGAGTGACTCCCCCGGAGGCCTTCATGGCGGCGCGGCGCGGTCCCTACTTCTGCGGCATCGACGCCGCCATGGACGTGGTGTCCGGGAAGTGGAAGTCGTTGGTCCTGTGGGAGCTGCACCACCACGGGGTGCGCAGGTTCGCCCAGCTCCGCCGAGGCCTGCCCGGCGTGAGCGAGAAGGTGCTCGTGCAGCAGCTGCGGGAGATGGAGGAGGACGGCCTCGTGCGCCGCGAGGTGTTCCCCGAGGTGCCGCCGCGGGTCGAGTACTCGCTGACCGAGCACGGGGTGTCGCTCAACGAGGCGTTGTCCGCGCTGGGCGCCTGGGGCACCGAGAGGATGCGGCGGATCGGCGCGGAGAAGGTGCCCTCCGGGGCGTCCTGACCGGACCGGTCGCGGCGCGACCAGCCCGGGTGGCGGGCGGGGGCCGGCGGAACGGGGTGCCGAGCCGGCGCGGCGCGTCCCGGTCGGCGGGGCGGCATGACCCCGCCGACGTCGCGGTCGGGGGTCAGGCGTTGGCCCCCGGCCGCCAGAGCACGTCACCGTCCGGGTTCGCGACCCTGGCCAGGATGAACAGCAGGTCGGACAGCCGGTTCAGGTACTTCGCGGTCAGCGCGTTGGTCCGCTCGGGCTCGACCTCGATCAACGCCCACGCGCCCCGCTCGGCCCGCCGGGCGATGGTCCGGGCCTGGTGCAGCAGCGCCGCGCCGGGCGTGCCGCCGTTGAGGATGAACGACTCCAGCTTGCCCAACCGGGAGTTGAACGAGTCGCACCAGGACTCCAGCCGGTCCACGTACGCCTGGGTGACCCGCAGCGGCGGGTGCTCCGGGTCCGCCACGACCGGCGTGCACAGGTCCGCGCCCACGTCGAACAGGTCGTTCTGGACCTGCCGGACGACCTCCGCGACGTCGGTCTCCAGCGCCCCGAGCGCCAGGGCCACGCCCAGCGCGGCGTTGGTCTCGTCCACGTCGGCGTACGCGGTGATCCGCGGGGAGGTCTTGGGCACCCGGGAGAAGTCCCCGAGACCGGTGGTCCCGTCGTCTCCGACGCGGGTGTAGATCTTCGTCAGGTGCACGGCCATGCCAGCACTGTAGACACCGCGCGACGCCCCGGCCGCAGACCACGAACGGGCACGATTCAGACCGTACGTAGGATTGCGGCACAACGAGAAGGAGTCCCTTACGTGAGTGAGCACTTCCGGGTCCAGGGCGGTGCGCGGCTCGTCGGCGAGGTCGCCGTCGTAGGCGCGAAGAACAGCGTGCTCAAGCTGATGGCGGCGGCGCTGCTGGCCGAGGGCACCACCACCATCACCAACTGCCCCGAGATCCTGGACGTGCCGCTGATGGCGGACGTCCTGCGCAGCCTGGGCTGCGAGGTGACCCTCGACGGTCGGGTCGTCAGGATCACCACGCCCAAGGAGCTCAACCACCGCGCCGACTCGGAGGCGATGGGCAAGCTGCGCGCGTCCGTCTGCGTCCTCGGCCCCCTGGTGGGCCGGTGCAAGCGCGCGGTGGTCGCGCTGCCCGGCGGTGACGCGATCGGCAACCGGCCCCTGGACATGCACCAGAACGGCCTGCGCAAGCTCGGCGCGCACAGCGAGATCGAGCACGGCTGCGTGATCGCGGAGGCCGAGGGCCTGCACGGCGCGCAGATCTGGCTCGACTTCCCCAGCGTGGGCGCGACGGAGAACATCCTGATGGCGGCGGTGCTGGCCAACGGCACCACGGTCATCGACAACGCCGCCCGCGAACCGGAGATCGTGGACATCTGCGTGATGCTGCAGCAGATGGGCGCGAAGATCGAGGGCGCGGGCACGTCCACGCTCACCGTGCACGGCGTGGAGTCGCTCCAGCCCACCGAGCACCGGGTCATCGGTGACCGGATCGTCGGCGCCACCTGGGCGTTCGCCGCCGTCATGACCCGCGGTGACATCACCGTGCGCGGGGTGGACCCGCACCACCTCGACCTGGTGCTGGAGAAGCTGCGCACGGCGGGCGCGGACATCACCACGCTGGACGACGGCTTCCGCGTGGTGCAGACCGACCGACCGCGGTCGGTGGACTTCGTGACGCTGCCCTACCCCGGCTTCGCCACCGACCTCCAGCCGTTCGCGATCGCGCTGTCCAGCGTGTCCGACGGCACGTCGATGATCACCGAGAACCTGTTCGAGGCCCGGTTCCGGTTCATCGAGGAGATGGTGCGGCTGGGCGCGGACGCGCGCACCGACGGCCACCACGCGGTGGTGCGGGGCGTGGAGCGGCTGTCCAGCGCGCCGGTGTGGGCGTCGGACATCCGCGCGGGCGCGGGCCTGGTGCTGGCCGGGTTGTGCGCGGACGGCGTGAGCGAGGTCTACGAGATCTTCCACATCGAGCGCGGCTACCCGGGCTTCGTGGAGAACCTGCGCAAGCTCGGCGCGACCGTGGACCGGGTCGGCGCCTGACCCTCACGGGCGGACGGTGACCGGCACGCGCTGCGCGGTGTTGTTCGCCATGCCCTGCCGGTTCCACGGCTGGTCGACGGGTTGGACGAGGCCGTCGGCGTCCGTCGCGCGCACGCGCAGCACGTGCTCGCCGGGCGTCGCGTCCCACGCGCACTCCCAGCGCCGCCACGCGTACCGGTCGCCGGCGGGGCCGAGGTCGGCCTCGACCCACGTCCCGTCCAGCTCCACCTCGACCTTCGCCACGGGCGCGTGACCGCTCCACGCGCGCCCGGTCAGCACCACCCGGCCGGCCTGGACGAACCGCTGCCGGGTCATGAAGTCGGGGAAGCCGGGCGGGACCATCAGGGCCTTGGGCAGGATGCGGGTCACCGGCTCGCCCTGCTCGTCCGGCCCGTGCGTGATCCGGTAGGCCACGGCCTGCTGGAACCCGTCGAACGGCCGGTCGAGCGCGGTGATCGAGCGCAGCCACTTCACGTGCGCCATGCCGTACCAGCCGGGCACCACGAGCCGCAGCGGTGCGCCGTGCTGGGGCAGCAGCGGCTGCCCGTTCATCTCGTAGGCCAGCAGCACGTCCGGTCGCAGCGCCTCGGCCACCGGCAGCGCGCGCTGGTAGTCCTGCTCCACGCCCCGGTCCAGCCCGTGGTCGAGCCCGGTGAACACCACGTCCACCGCGTCCGGCGGGAGGTCGGCCAGCAGCGGCGCCAGCGGCGTGCCGGTCCACGTCGCGCAGCCCACCGCCTCGTCCAGCCACGGCTGGCTCACCGGCCGCGGGTGCAGCTTCGCCCGGCCGTTGCCCGCGCACTCCAGCGTCACCTGCTCGGTCACCGCGGGCAGGTCGCGCAACTCGTCGAGCGTCCACGTGCGGCCGAGCACGTCCAGCGACCACCCGGTGACGTCCGGGATGTCGTAGTGGATCAGCAGGTAGTGCAGCCCGGCGGGCGTCTCGTCGTAGCGCAGCGCCTCCAGCGGCATGCCGTGGTTGCGCGCGGCGAGCCGGAGCTCGTCGATCGAGATGCCCTCTTCGTCGTCGGCGATCCTGGACAGGCCGATGGTCACGGTGCGCTCCGCAGGAGGAGTTCGGCGTCGGGCGCGTCGGCCGGGAACACCAGGAGCCGGTGCAGGTCGTCGCGTCGCACCACTGTGACCTTGATGCGGGCCGCCCGCAAGCGCTTGGCGAGCGCGTCCGCCGCGGTCGGCGTGGGCACGGCGGCGACCTCGGTCAGCAGGCCGAAGTCGTCACCGGTGTAGTCCGGCACGGCCCGCCGGTCGTTGCCGAACGCCCAGCGCAGCACCAGGGCCAGCAGCCCGAGGGCGCCGACCGGGAACAGGAAGGTCGTGAGCACGGTCACGCCCCCCATGCTGCCGCAGCTTCGATTCAGTGAGCAACGGCACCTGCGGGCCGTGTTACCCGTCAGTACGCTTCGAACCACGCGAGGTCGCGTCGATCGTTCGTGACTCGTTCCCCGGCGATCACGCCCTTCGATCGTCGGGAAACCAGGCGCGAGCGGTCGCTTCCAGGCGACCTCGCCCGCCATCTGCGGAGCAGGGGCAATACAACACAGGAGGTTGCCGTGCCGTACCCGGCCGACCGAGAGCGCGACCGTCCGTGGGTGATGCGGACGTACGCCGGTCACTCCAGCGCCACCGCCTCCAACGCGCTGTACCGCCGCAACCTCGCCAAGGGCCAGACGGGCCTGTCGGTGGCGTTCGACCTGCCCACGCAGACCGGGTACGACCCGGACGACGAGCTGGCCAGGGGCGAGGTCGGCAAGGTCGGCGTGCCCGTCAGCCACATCGGTGACATGCGGCAGCTCTTCGACCGGATCCCGCTGGCCGAGGCGAACACGTCCATGACCATCAACGCGACGGCCATGTGGCTGCTCGCGCTGTACGTGAGCGTGGCCGAGGAGCAGGGCGCGGACCGCGCGACCCTCGCCGGCACCACGCAGAACGACATCATCAAGGAGTACCTGTCCCGCGGCACGTACGTGTTCCCGCCGGGGCCGAGCCTGCGGCTGATCACCGACGTGGTCGCGTGGACCGTGTCGAACGCGCCCAGGTGGAACCCGATCAACATCTGCTCGTACCACCTGCAGGAGGCGGGCGCGACGCCCGTGCAGGAGATCGCCTACTCCCTGTCGACCGCGATCGCGGTGCTGGACTCGGTGTTCGACTCCGGCCAGGTGTCCGAGGAGCGGCGCGGCGAGGTCGTCGCCCGCATCTCCTTCTTCGTCAACGCCGGCGTGCGGTTCGTCGAGGAGATGTGCAAGATGCGGGCGTTCGTCCGGCTCTGGGACGAGATCACCCGCGACCGGTACGGCATCACCGACCCCAAGCACCGCCGGTTCCGGTACGGCGTGCAGGTCAACTCGCTCGGGCTCACCGAGGCGCAGCCGGAGAACAACGTCCAGCGGATCGTGCTGGAGATGCTGGCCGTGACGCTGTCCCGGGACGCCCGCGCCCGCGCGATCCAGCTGCCGGCGTGGAACGAGGCGCTGGGCCTGCCGCGTCCGTGGGACCAGCAGTGGGCGCTGCGGATGCAGCAGGTGCTGGCCTACGAGACGGACCTGCTGGAGTACGGCGACCTCTTCGACGGCTCGCACGTCGTGCAGGCGAAGGTGGACGAGCTCGTCGAGGGCGCACGGGCCGAGATCGACCGCGTGCAGGCGATGGGCGGCGCGGTCGCGGCCGTCGAGTCCGGGTACATGAAGTCGGCGCTGGTGTCGTCGTTGGCCGAACGGCGTCGGCGGGTCGAGTCCGGTGAGGACGTCGTGGTGGGCGTCAACAGGTTCGCCACCACCGAGCCGTCGCCGTTGCAGGCCGAGGGCGCGAACGCGATCGAGCAGATCGACCCGGTGGTGGAGCAGCAGGCCGTCGAGGCGATCCGGGCGTGGCGGTCCTCGCGCGACGACGCGGCGGTGAAGTCCACCCTGGACGACCTGCGCGCGGCGGCGAAGACGGACCGGAACCTGGTCGAGGCCACCATCGCGTGCGCCCGCGCGGGCGTGACGACGGGGGAGTGGTCGCAGGCGTTGCGCGAGACGTTCGGCGAGTACCGGGCACCCACCGGGGTGTCGGCCGCGTCGGCGTCCGGCGAGGCGGGCGCGGAGATCGGCCGGGTGCGCGAGCGCGTGCGGGCCACCGGTGGGGAGCTGGGCGAGCGGCTGCGGATCCTGGTCGGCAAGCCGGGCCTGGACGGCCACTCCAACGGCGCCGAGCAGGTCGCCGTGCGGGCCCGCGACGTCGGCTTCGAGGTCGTGTACCAGGGCATCCGGCTCACGCCCGCGCAGATCGTCGCCGCCGCCGTGCAGGAGGACGTGCACGTGGTGGGCCTGTCGATCCTGTCCGGCTCGCACCTGGAGGTGGTGCCCGCCGTGGTCGACGGCCTGCGCGCGGCGGGGGCCGGTGACGTGCCGGTCATCGTCGGGGGGATCGTCCCGCCCGACGACGCCGAGGAGCTGCGCCGGCGCGGGGTGGCCCGGGTGTTCACGCCGAAGGACTACGAGCTGACCGACATCATGGACGAGATCGTGACCGTCGTGCGCGAGGCGAACGAGCTGGACTGACGGCCGCTGCTCCGCAGGCGGCGGCGACCCCGCGTCGGTGAGGGGGAGAGGGCCGGGCCTCGGGCGGAGCGGACGTCCGGGGGTCAGGTGAGGCGGACCAGGTCGTCGGTGGTGACGATCTCGGCGAAGCCGCCGCCGCGCAGGTTCGTCGCGGTGGCCCGGGTCAGCTCGTCGGCGGTCAGGTCCTCCAGGTCGAACGTGAAGGTGGCGTCCAGCACGACCTTGACGCGGTAGCCGAGGTTGCCGCCCATCCGGGCGGTCGTCTCCACGCACATGTTCGTCTGGATGCCCGCGAGCACGATGTCGGTGATGTGGCGTGCCTTCAGCCACGCGTCCAGGTCGACCTCCCCGAGGAACGCCGAGTTGACCTCCTTGGCGAACACCAGGTCGGGGACGGCGCGGTCGAGCTCGGGCTTGAACCGGTTGCCGTCCTGGCCGGGGCGCAGCGGCGAGCCCGGCTTGGTCGAGTCGTGCCGGACGAGCACCAGCGGTCCGGTCCAGGAGTCGAGCAGGCGGGCGGTGTTGGCCTCGGCGTCGGGGTTGTTGCGCTTGCCCCAGACCGGGTCGTCGAAGCCGCGCTGCACGTCGATGAGGATCAAGGCGGTGGTGGTCATGGCACGAAGTCTGCGGCGGTGGCCGGCTCCGGCGTGAGTGGCAGATCCAGCGCGCTGGGGTACTTTCCTGCCATGCGCACGGTGGGTGTCCTGCTGCTGCCGGGTAGTCGGATGTTCGACGTCTCGGTGGTGAGCGAGGTGTGGGGCGTGGACCGCGTCGACTCCGGGATCGGGCCGTTCGCGCTGCGGCTGTGCGCCCCGGGACGGGCGACGACGCCGGTGCGGCCGGTGGGCGCCATCCCGGCCACCCACGGGCTGTCCGGCCTGCGGGACTGCGACCTGGTGCTCGTGCCCGGTCGGGAGGACCCGCTCGCGCCCGTGCCGGCCTCGGCGGTGCGCGCGCTGCGGTCGTTCCCCGGCACGGTGGCCGCGTTGTGCTCGGGCGCGTTCACCCTGGCGGCGGCGGGGATGCTCGACGGGCGTGAGGCGACCACGCACTGGCGGCTGCTCGACGCGCTGGAGGCCGCCGCACCCCGGACCCGCGTGGTCCGCGACGTCCTGTTCGCCGACGAGGGCGAGGTCCTGACGTCGGCGGGCGTGGTCGGCGGCCTCGACCTGTGCCTGCACCTGGTGCGGCGGGCGCACGGCGCGGACGTCGCCGCCGCGCTGGCCCGCCGCCTGGTGATGCCCCCGACCCGGGAGGGCGGCCAACGGCAGTACGTGGACCCGCCGCTGCCGTCCCGGCCGGCGCGCACCGGCATCGCGTCCACAGTGGACTGGGCGGTGGGGCGCCTCGGCTCGTCGATCGGCGTGGCCGACCTGGCGGGTCACTCCGGGATGAGCGAGCGCACCTTCCACCGGGCGTTCCTGGCCGCGACCGGCAGCACCCCCGGCCGGTGGTTGCAGGTGCAGCGGGTGCGGTTGGCGCAACGCCTGCTGGAGACCACCGACCTGCCGGTGCACCGGGTGGCCGAACGCGCGGGACTGGGCACGCCGACGAACCTGCGCCGCCGCCTGCGCGCGGAGCTCGGCGTGACGCCCGACGCCTACCGCCGCACGTTCCGCGTGCCCGCCGCTCCCTGACCCGTTCCGGCGCTGTCAGGACTTCGTCACGTGGACGACGCGGTGCTCCTCGTCCATGAGCAGCCGCGCGCCCAGCGGCTCCGTCAGCTTCACGGTGTACGACTTGGTGCCGCGGAGGATCGCGGCGTGGACGCAGGTGCCGCCACCCCCGCTGACCGTCCGCAGGCGGACCTCCACCACCGTCGGCCGCTCGGTCACCACGGCCTCGGTCACGGCCGGCGCCTCGCCGGGGCACGGCGGCGACGGCTCGGGGAACCGCACCCGGAGCTCCAGCCCGTCCGAGGTGGTGGCGCCGAACGTCATGCGGCTCTGCTCGGCCCCCTTCCAGAACGCCTCGGGCGTGACCGCGGGCCACATGCGGTCGCTGCCCCACGCCGTGCGGAACTTCCACACGGGCAGCTCCAGCGGCCCCCGGTCGGTCAGGTACGCCGCCGTGCTCAGCTCCGCGCTCACCAACTCCTGTGGCGGCCCCTCCCGGCCGCCCTCCGACATGGCGTCCACCGCGGCGCCCACGTCGATCAGCGGCAGCGTCGCCGGACCGCCGGGCAGCGGCACGGACGCCGGTCCCGGCGGGCTGAACAGCACGATCGGGCGAGGGGTCGCGGTCACCGGGAAGTCGCCGGGCTGGGGCGGCGCGTACTGCGCGGGCAGGTGGGTGGGCGCGGTCGGGTCGGATCCGACCGACAGCGTCGATGCGGCCGTCGCGGCGCACCCGGCCGTCACCAGCGCCCCGACGACCACGGCCAAGCGTGTGAGTCCCATGGCTGTTACACGGCGGCGGGACGGCACGCGGTTGCCCGGCCGGTTACGGTCGGGACATGTCCGAATACCAGCACATCCGCGTCGACCGCACGGATGACGTCGTGCGCATCACCATGGACCGCGCCGCACGGCGCAACTCGCTGTCCGCCGAGCACCTGGCGGAGCTGCTCACCGCGTTCCGCGAGGTCGCCGCGTCCGACGCGGTGGGTGTGGTGCTCGCGGGCGAGGGGCCGGTGTTCTCCGCCGGGCACGACTTCGCCGACGTGTCCGCGCGCGACCTGGAGGGCGTGCGCGAGCTGCTGACGTTGTGCACGGACCTGATGCGGACCATCGAGTCCGTGCCGCAGGTGGTGGTCGCCCGCGTGCACGGCCTGGCCACGGCGGCCGGATGCCAGCTCGTGGCGTCGTGCGACCTGGCGGTGGCGGCCGAGGAGGCAGGTTTCGCCCTGCCCGGCGGCAAGGGCGGCTGGTTCTGCCACACCCCCGCGGTGCCGGTGGCGCGTGCGGTGGGCCGCAAGCGCCTGATGGAGATGGCGCTGACCGGCGACACCGTCGACGCGCGCACCGCCGAGCAGTGGGGTCTGGTGAACCGCGTCGTGCCGCTGGCCGAGCTGGACGACGCGGTGGACGACCTGGTGCGCCGGGCCACCCGCGGCAGCCGGGCGAGCAAGGCGCTGGGCAAGCAGACGATCTACGCCCAGCTGGACCGGCCGGAGGCCGACGCCTACGCCATCGCGGTGGAGGTGATGGCGGCGGCGTCCCAGACCCCGGCGGCCAAGGAGGGCATGTCCTCGTTCCTGGAGAAGCGCCCGGCCGCCTGGACCGACTAGGGCGTGTCCTGCGGATCGGTCGGGCGGACGCGGGGACTCAGGCGAGCGCCAGGGACGTCGCGGCCAGGGCGAGGAAGGCGCCGGGGACCGCGACGTTGTGCCAGACCCCGGCCCGCGCGTGGGCGACGATCGCGCCTGCGAAGAACACCACCAGCCCGATCGCCGCCGCGACCCCGACGACGTGCGCCCCGAGCAGCCCGAGGAGCAGTCCGGCGGCGCCGGCGGCCTTCAGCGCGCCCAGGACGGGCACCCACGACGGCGGCACGTCGACCGCCGCCGCGTTGGCCAGGACGAAGTCGGCCTTGACCAGGTCGGCGGCGGCGACACCGGCGTTGGCCAGGATCGTGAGGACGGTGACGACGACGTGGGCGGTGGACATGACCCCTCCGGGCGTGCGCTGGGCGAGCGGACCTGCTCACCCGACGCGCGGGCGGCCCGGAAGGTGACCGCCGTCAGCCCAACCGCTTGTAGAACAACGTCGTCGGCCGCAGTTCACCGTCGGGGTCGGCGGCGTAGTCGGGGATGACGCCCGCCTCCGTCCACCCCGCCCGCCGGTAGAGCCGCTCGGCCACCGAACCCGTCTGCGTGTCCAGCACGAGCAGCGTCGCGCCGCGCTCGGCGGCACCCCGTTCGGCCACGTCCAGCAGCGCGCGGCCCAGTCCCGCGCCGCGGGCGTCCCGGCGCACGATCAGCTTGGCCACCTCGGCCCGGTGCGCGCCGTTGGCCGTGTCGGTGAACCGCACCTGGACCGTGCCCAGCACCTGCCCGCCGTCCCGCGCGACCCACAGCGCCAGCCCGCCGTTGGCGACCGGCGCGGCCTTGGCCCGCCACCACTTCAGCGCCTGCACGCGCGACAGCGGCTTGACGAACCCGACCGACGCGCCACCGTCCACGGCGTCGGCCGTCACGTCGGTCAGCGCGTCGGCGCACGCCAGCAGCTGGGAGGAGGTCAACTCCACGATCTCGGTGGTCACGACCGCCCGCGCTCGTGCAGCAGGAGCAGGGTGTAGGCGGCGATCGACTGGGCGTCGGTGATCTCGCCGCGCGCGACCATCGCCTCGAACTCCGCGCGCGGGAACCACGCGGAGCGCATGTCCTGCTCCTCGTGCTCCCGCTCGTGGAAGCCCTCCGTCAGCTCGGTGGCCAGGAACACCCGCCCGCGCTGGCTCGACATGCCCGGCGCGACGTCGAGCAGGCCCAGCTCCACCAGCCTGCCCGCCCGCAGCCCCGTCTCCTCCCGCAGTTCGCGCTCGGCCAGCACCAGCGGGTCCTCGGCGGCGAGCTCCGGCGCGGTGCCCTGCGGGAACTCCCACCGCCGCATCCCCAGCGGGTAGCGGAACTGCTCGACCAGCCGCAACCGCTCGCCGTCCATGGGGATCACCAGCGCGTAGTCGGGCTTGTCGACCACGCCGTAGATGCCGCTGGTCCCGTCCGCCCGCTCGATGGCGTCCTCCCGGACCACCATCCACTGGTTCGCGTACACCTCACGCGATCCGAGGGTCTCCACGATCACTCTCCCTGTGCCGAATGCCCGGGGTCGGTCTGCGACCGGGCCAGTTCCGATCGCCGCCGCCCGTAGGCGAAGTACACCACCAAACCCGCGGCCGACCAGATGCCGAAGGCCAGCCACGTGGCCGGCGCGAGGCCCGCCACCAGCAGCAGGCACATGCCCAGACCCAGCAGCGGCACCACCGGCACCCCCGGCGCGCGGAACCCGCGCGGCAGGTCCGGCCGCGTGCGCCGCAACACCAGCACACCCACGTTGACCAGGCTGAACGCCACCAGCGTCCCGATGCTCGTGGCCTCGGCCAACTGCCCGAGCGGCACCAGCGCGGCCAGCGCCGCGACCACCACGCCGACCACCACCGTGTTCACCGTCGGCACCCGCTTCGCGCCGACCCGGGCGAACACCCGGGGCACCAGGCCGTCCCGCGCCATGGCCACCAGCACCCGCGTCTGTCCGTACAGGACGGTCAACACCACCGAGGCGATCGCGATCACCGCGCCCGCCGACAGCACGGTCGCGGGCCACCCCGACCCGGTGACCTGCTGGAGCACCGCGGCCAGCGACGCGTCCGAACCGGCCAGCGCGTCCGCGCCCACCGCGGCGACGGCGGTGAACGCCACCAGCACGTACACCACCGTGACGACGACCAGCGAGATGACGATGGCGCGGGGCAGGTCCCGTTGCGGGTTGCGCGCCTCCTCACCGGCGGTCGAAGCGGCGTCGAACCCGATGAAGGAGAAGAACACCAGCGACGCCGCACCCACCAGGCCGCCGACGCCGTGCGGCGCGAACGGCGCGAGGTTCGCGCTGCGGAACCCGAACACCGCCACCACCACGAAGAACACCAGCACCGCCACCTTGAGCAGCGTGGTCACCGTGGTGATCACGGCGCTCTCCTTCACGCCGTTCAGCAGCACGGCCGTGGCCAGCAGCACGACCACCGCCGCGGGCAGGTTCACCACGTCCCCCGACAGCGACGCGGGGAGCTGGAACCCGAGCGTGGCGTCCAGGAACGCGTTGAGGTAGCCGCTCCACCCCACCGCGACCGCCGCCACCGACACCCCGTACTCCAGCAGCAGGCACCACCCGCAGACCCACGCGACCAGCTCGCCGAGCGTGGCGTAGGCGTAGGAGTAGGCCGACCCGGACACCGGCACCGCGCCCGCCAGCTCGGCGTAGGACAGCGCGGAGAACAGCGCGGCCAGCGCCGCCACGGCGAACGACGCGGTGACCGCGGGCCCGGCCACCGGCGCGGCCTGGCCGAGGACGACGAAGATGCCGGTGCCGAGCGTGGCGCCCACCGACAGCGCCACCAGCGGCAACAAGCCGAGGCTGCGGCGCAGGGACGTGTGCGCGCCCTCGTCGGTGATCCGGTCGACGGGCTTGGTGCGCAGGAGCTGCCGCAGCGGTGACACGTCGGCCGACGGTACCTGTCGCCGGATCGGGGCACACACCCCGTAGCCTGTCGGCCGTGCGCCTCGTCATCGCTCGCTGCCAGGTCGACTACGTCGGACGCCTCACCGCCCACCTGCCCATGGCGCAGAGGCTGCTGCTGATCAAGGCGGACGGCTCGGTGTCGATCCACTCCGACGACCGCGCGTACAAGCCGCTGAACTGGATGAGCCCGCCGTGCTGGCTGATCGAGGACCCGGACCTGTGGGTCGTGCAGAACAAGGCCGGCGAGAAGCTGATCATCACCCTGGCCGAGGTGCTGCACGACTCCAAGCACGAGCTCGGCCCGGAACCCGGCCTGGTCAAGGACGGCGTCGAGGCCGACCTGCAGAAGCTGCTGGCCGAGCACGTGACGACGCTGGGCGACGGCTGGACCCTGGTCCGCCGCGAGTTCCCGACCCCGATCGGCCCGGTCGACCTGATGTGCCGTGACGCGAAGGGCGGTTCGGTCGCGGTCGAGATCAAGCGCCGGGGCGAGATCGACGGCGTCGAGCAGCTGACCCGCTACCTCGAACTGCTCAACCGCGACCCGTTGATCGCACCGGTCAAGGGCGTGTTCGCGGCGCAGCAGATCAAGCCCCAGGCGCGCACCCTCGCGGAGGACCGCGGCATCCGCTGCGTCGTGCTGGACTACGACGCGCTGCGCGGCATCGAGTCGGACGAGTTCCGCCTGTTCTGAGCTGTCCGGTTGATCGTGCCGCGCCGCTGATCACGCTGGAGCGGGCCGTCGCTCCCAGCGGCAGGACCGGGTCGTGGTCGTGACCGACGAGCAGGTGGGCGACGGCGACGTGCACCGCGCACCGCCCGACCACGTGCCGTCGGTTCCGGTCGCGTGTGCGGTGGTGGGCTGTGCGGCGGCTTGGCGGTTCTGGTTGCGTGTGCGGTGGGAGTGATCGGTGGCACGGCTCGCCGCCGGGCCGCACTTCGCGGGTCGGCGGTAAGCCGTTCGGGCGCGTGGCAGGCCGGATTCCGCGATATACGCTGACTTCCCCCGTCGACGGGCCTGGGAGGCGCGCGGTGCGAAGACGAAGACCCGGTCCACCTGTCCTGGTCCTGATCTCCCTCGCGGTGGCGGGCTGTGCGGCGCAGGCGCCCGTCGTGCCGTCCCTCGTGCCGCCCGCCGTCACGGCGGTCAGCTCCACCGCCGCCCCCGTCCCCGCCGCGCAGCTCGCGGCACACCCCCACTCCGGCCACGCCGGCGGTGAGGTCCGGCTCAGCGGCGAGGGCTACCCCGCACACGGTCGGGTGGTGTTCACCTTCCACGGCCGGCAGGTCGGGGACACCACCGCGGACGCGGTCGGTCGGTTCGTCGAGGTCGCCGTGCACGTCCCCGACTCCTTCGGCGACGCGGCCCCTGGCACGCAGTTCACCATCGGCGGCACCTCCGGGCCCGTCTACGCGGAGACACCGTTCGTGCTCACCCCGTGACGAGCCCCGGCCGCCCACCGGCACCCGCGACGCGCTCACCTGAGGTTTAGCCCGGGGTAGTTCAAACCGGCGGAGAGCGCCGAGGTGCATTACCGTCGACATGATCGGCTGTGCGGTAGTGCGCGGTAATGCGCGATGGTGTTCGGGGTTGTTCGATCAGGGAGGTGGGCGGAGGTGCCCGTACTGGCCCAGGTGGACCTCAGGCTTGATGCCGGTCCATTGGACTACACCCTGCTGGCGGTCTACTTCGTGGTCGTCCTCGGCATCGGCTTCCTGGCCCGCCGATCCGTCTCGTCCAGCCTCGACTTCCTGCTGTCCGGCCGGTCGCTGCCGGCGTGGGTGACGGGCCTGGCCTTCATCTCCGCCAACCTCGGCGCGATCGAGCTGCTCGGCATGGCGGCCAACGGCGCGCAGTACGGCATGGCGACCGTGCACTACTACTGGATCGGCGCGATCCCGGCCATGGTGTTCCTCGGCCTGGTGATGATGCCGTTCTACTACGGCTCGAAGGTCCGCAGCGTCCCCGAGTTCCTCCGCCGCCGCTTCGGCAAGGGCGCGCACCTGGTCAACGCCATCAGCTTCGCCGTCGCCCAGGTGCTGATCGCGGGCGTGAACCTGTACGCGCTGGCGTTCCTGCTCAACCTCATGCTCGGCTGGCCGATCCCGTTCTCGGTGGTCGCCGCCGCGCTGATCGTCCTCGCCTACACCACGCTGGGCGGCCTGTCCGCCGCCATCTACAACGAGGTGCTGCAGTTCTTCGTGATCGTCGCCGCGCTGCTGCCGCTGACCATCGTCGGCCTGCACAAGGTCGGCGGCTGGCAGGGCCTGGTCGACAAGGTCACCGCGGGCCCGGGTGGTTCGGAGAACCTGTCCGCGTGGCCCGCGACCGAGCTGACCGGCATCCAGAACCCGGTGCTCAGCGTCATCGGCATCGTCTTCGGCCTGGGCTTCGTGCTCTCGTTCGGCTACTGGACGACGAACTTCGCCGAGGTGCAGCGCGCGCTGTCGGCCAAGAGCATGTCGGCGGCCCGGCGCACGCCGATCATCGGCGCGTACCCCAAGACGCTGATCCCGTTCGTGATCATCATCCCGGGCATCATCGCGGCGCTCGTGGTGCCGGAGATGGCGGCGCTCAAGGCCGGTGACGACAGCGGCGGCGTGGTCTACAACAACGCGCTGCCCGCGCTGATCGGTGAGCTGCTGCCCAACGGCATGCTCGGCATCGCGATCACGGGTCTGCTGGCGTCGTTCATGGCGGGCGTCGCGGCGAACGTGTCGTCGTTCAACACGGTGTTCACGTACGACCTGTGGCAGGACTACATCAAGAAGGACAAGCCGGACGAGTACTACCTGCGGGTCGGTCGGCTGGCCACGATCGGCGGCACGGTGGTCGCCGTCGGCACGGCGTTCCTGGCGGCCGGCTACGGCAACATCATGGACTACATCCAGGCGTTGTTCTCGTTCTTCAACGCGCCGCTGTTCGCCACGTTCATCCTGGCGATGTTCTGGAAGCGGATGTCGGCGGCGGCGGGCTGGGCGGGCCTGGTCGCGGGCACGGTCGCGGCGGTGGCGGTGTTCGTCCTCGCGGAGACCGGCGTGCTGGACCTGCCGGGCCAGGGCGCGAGCTTCCTCGGCGCCGGCGTGGCGTTCGTGGTGGACATCCTGGTCAGCGTGGCCGTCACCTCGGTGACCCGGCCGGTGCCGGAGGAACGGTTGGTCGGGCTGGTCTACAGCCTGACGCCGAAGCAGGACCGGAAGCACTCCACCACGGGTGACGACGCCGGGTGGTACCGCTCGCCCCTGCTGCTCGGCATCGGCGTGCTGGTGCTGACCTTCGTGCTCAACATCATCTTCGGCTGAGGGAGGTCGTCGTGGCGCACAAGGCCGGTCTGTTCGACCTGCGACTGGTGATCGCGGTGCTGTTCGGCATCTACGGCGTGGTGCTGCTCGTGGTCGGTCTCGGTTTCACCGACGACGCCGACCTGGCCAGGGCGGACGGCCTCAACATCAACCTGTGGTCCGGCGTGGGCATGATCGTGCTGTCGGCGGTGTTCGCCGCCTGGGCGACGCTGCGGCCGGTCATCGTGCCCGACCCCGAGGCCGGGGAGGGCGCCGGCACGGGGCCGGACACCGGCACGGGATCGGGCACGGGGTCGGGCACGGGTACCAAGAGGTCCTGAGCGGGCGCCTCGGGCGGGCGTCCGCCAGGGCGGGCCGTCAGCGCTTCGGGTAGACCGGGTTGAAGGCCTCGACAGTCCAGGTGTCGAGCCAGCGGACGGCGCGTCGGATGCGGTAGCGCACTCGATGGTCCTTTCGTTGGTTCGTCGGGGTTCACCGGGTACAGCGCGTCGATCTTCTGAATCGTTCCCGAAGGCCGCCGTGAGGACCGCCACGTGAGGACGGACACAGGGTTCGTGCCACGAATGGCGCAGCCGGTCGCTACCGTGCACCTCGTGCCCCGTCTCGTCGCCGTGTTGAGCTTGATCCTGCTGCTGGCCGGCTGTGCCGGGGCGGATCTCGCCAAGCAGAGGTTCCCGCGCACCACCATCCCGGCCGACGCCGAGAACGTCTCCGACCCGAGCGGGACGAGCCAGGCGCCGCCGCCGACCGACGGCAGGCCGGTCGACCCGGCGTTCGCGGCGGACAAGCTGCGGCTCACCGACCCGTGCGAGCTGCTGGACGAGGACGTGCTCAAGCGGCTCGGCACGCCCGGCGACCGGTCGCGCAGCGGGTTCAGCCGGTGCTCGAACTTCATGAAGGACAAGGCCGGCAAGGACCTCGCGGTCACCGTCGAGATCGGCCAGACCATGACCACCGAGATCAAGAAGGCCGACAAGCAGCTCGCCGGCCTGCGCAGCTACGAGCAGGTGCTGGAGAACAGCGCGTGCTTCGTCTCGGTGATCACGCAGGACGAGCCGGGCCTCGGCATCACCGTGCAGATCGGCTACGAGGACGGCGACGCGTGCGCGCCCGGCCGCGAGGTGGCCACGTCGGTGGTCGAGCAGATCAAGGCGCGCGCGGCGACCAGGACGCCCCCGAAGGGCTCGCTGATCACCCTCGACCCGTGCGTCCTGCCGGACAAGGCGGCGGTCGACGCGGCGACGGGCGCCGATTACCGTATGTACCCGTACGGGCTGCACAACTGCGGGTGGGTCGGGAAGGACCGCGAGCTGTCGCTGGCGTTCCGCGAGACCTTCATCCCCGACAACCGCAAGTTCGACGACGGGCAGACCGAGGTCGACCTGGGCGGTGGCGTGAAGGCCTACCAGGTGTCCAACAGCACGTCCTTCCCGTCGTGCGAGGTCAAGTGGGTGCAGCGGGTCGGGGACGACCACGAGGGCGAGCTCGTCGAGGTCAAGTCGGCCGGGCCGAAGGGCACCGACTTCGACCGCTGCGCGACCGCCGTGACCTTCGCGAAGACCGTCGTGGGCAAGATCCCGAAGGGCTGAACGGGGGCTGACATCACCCCGTGTTACCCGTTACTGTCCAGTAACACCCCCGCGTTCGTGCTTGTGCTTGGAGGGCTCGATGACGCAGACCGCTCCCCCCACTCCTGCGCGGGCCGACGACGAGAAGCGGCGGTTCGCGTCGCTGGACCCCCGCACGGGCGAGGTCATCGCCCATCACCCGGTGGCGTCGGAGGACGACGTCCGGGAAGCCGTGCGGGTGGCGCGGGACGCGTCGGTGTTCTGGTCCGGGCTCGGCTTCGACGGCCGGGGCGCGCGGCTGGACGCGTGGCGCAAGCTGCTGCTCAAGCGGTTGGACGAGTTCCAGACGCTGATCAGCGCGGAGACCGGCAAGTCCGCTGACGACGCGCGGACCGAGCTGGCCCTGGTCATCGACCACCTGCACTGGGCGGCCAAGCACGCGCCGAAGGTGCTCGGCAAGCGCAAGATCTCGCCCGGCATGCTCATGTACAACCACGCGGCGTCGCTGGAGTACCGGCCGCTGGGCGTCGTCGGCGTGATCGGGCCGTGGAACTACCCGGCGTTCACGCCGATGGGCTCGATCGCGTACGCGCTGGCGGCGGGCAACGCGGTGGTGTTCAAGCCGTCGGAGTTCACGCCGGGTGTGGGCGTCTTCCTGGCGTCGACGTTCGGCGAGGTGGTGCCCGAGTTCCCGGTGCTGCAGGTGGTGACCGGGTTCGGCGAGACCGGCGCGGCGCTGTGCACGTCCGGCGTGGACAAGCTGGCGTTCACCGGCTCGACGCCCACGGGCAAGAAGGTGATGGCCGCGTGCGCCGCGTCGTTGACGCCGGTGCTGGTGGAGTGCGGCGGCAAGGACCCGCTGATCGTGGCCGAGGACGCCGACGTGAAGGCGGCGGCGGACGGCGCGGTGTGGGGCGGGATCTTCAACTCCGGGCAGACGTGCGCCGGGGTGGAGCGGGTGTACGTGGCCGATGCGGTGTACGACGAGTTCGTCGGCTTGGTGGTGGAGAAGGCGCGGAAGCTGCGGCCCGGCGGTGAGGCGGACGCCCACTTCGGGCCGATCACCATGCCCAAGCAGGTCGACGTCATCCACGCCCACGTCGCGGACGCGTTGGAGCGCGGCGGGCGGGCGGTGGTGGGCGGGTTGGAGTCGATCCGGCCGCCGTACGTGGAGCCCGTGGTGCTGGTGGACGTGCCGGACGACGCGCTCGCGGTGACCGATGAGACGTTCGGGCCGACGCTGGTCGTGACTCGGGTGGCGGACGGGGACGAGGCCGTGCGGCGGGCCAACGCGTCGGTCTACGGGCTCGGGGCGTCCGTCTACTCGCGAGGGCGGGGCGAGGAGCTGGCGGACCGGTTGAGGTGCGGGATGGTGTCGATCAACTCGGTGCTGGCGTACGCGTCCGTGCCCGGGTTGCCGTTCGGCGGCGTGGGCGCGTCCGGGTTCGGGCGGATCCACGGCGAGGACGGGTTGCGGGAGTTCACCTACGCGCACTCGGTCACGCGGAAGCGGTTCGGGGCGCTGCTCAACCCGATGACCTACGACCGGGGGAGCCGGACGATCCGGCACGTGGTGCGCCTGGTGCGCGTCCTCTACGGCCGCTGACCGTCCCGCCGCGCGTGTCCTACGTTCACGTCAGGCGTGTCCTACGTTGAGAACGCGCGTGTCCTACGTTCAGAACGTGCGTGTCCTACGTTCAGGTCGTGTGTGTCCTACGTTGGCGTGCGCTGAGTTGAGCGTTCAGGACGGTGGAGCGCGAGAGTCCTACGTTCAGAGCGCGAGAGTCCTACGTTGGTGGCGCGAGAGTCCTACGTTCAGAGCACGTGAGTTCAACGCACAGAGCATGTGAGTTCGACGTTCGGCGTGTGGTGGGTCCTGGTCGGCTCGATTTGACATGGGGCCCTTACGGGCACCCCAGGCAGGCCAAAGCCGGCAGGCCCAGCGGGGTAAAGCGTCC
>NZ_JBFAAX010000032.1:0-32886 GCF_040639995.1 Actinosynnema sp. NPDC023658
GCGGGGGGGGGGGGGGGGGCCCGCCCGCGCCCCCCCCCCCCCCCCACCGGGGTCACGCGCAGGTCTGCGGGTCCGCGAGGAACGGGACGGCGTCGCGGGGGCCGACCGCGGGCGTCCGGGTCGCTTCGACGGCCACGCCGTCGTGCACGGCGTAGGTGACGCGTTCGCCCTGGTAGACGAAGTTCTCCCAGTCGATCACCCCGGCTTGGACGGTGACGAGGCGCTGTCCGCCGTCGGCGGGTTCGCAGCCGTAGCGGGCGATGGCGCTCGCGCCGCCGCCCTCCCACAGGGGCAGCGGTGTCCCGTCGGGTGACGTCACCGGGCGGAGTCCGCCGAACAGGCCCCAGGCGGTGAATCCGAGGGTGTTCGCGCCGACGGATTCGGTGACGATGATTTCGTCCCGCCCGTCGGCGTCGATGTCGACCACGCGCAGCGGTCGGATGCCGGGGTAGGAGTGGAGCGGGATCCGGGCGGTGAGGCGGATTCCGCTGACGGTGGCGACGAGTTGTTGTTCGTCCGGGTTGTCGGGGACGACTTCGAGGACGACCTTGTCGGGTCGGTGGTCCCCGTCGAGGTCGACGCGGGTGTCGATGGGCTTGGCGCGTCCGACGGTGGGGTCGCTCGCCGCGTCGGCCGGTGCGGTGAGCGCGAGTGCGGTCGCCACGGAGGCGAGCAGGGGCACGGTTGTCTTCACGATTTTTTGCACGGTTGTATTCCCCCCGGAATTCAGGTGACGCCGCGCGATGTCGCTCGCCGGCGTATTCGCCGGCGTTGTTCTCGGCGTCATCGGGAAGACGTGGTGGACCGGACCGCGTTGTCGTCAGTGATCCGGATCACATGGCGGTCGGAGCGCTAGGCCGGGTCCGCGGCGGGCTCGTGCGCGCCGGGGGTCGACCGCTCGCGGACCGGGTCGGCGGTGGCGCGCTGGTCGCGCGGGGACCTGGGTTGGTGGTCGGGGCGCGACGGGCGCTCGGGGCGGCGCCAGGGCAGCTCGGGGAACGACGCCAGCTTGACGTGCGTGGCGCAGCGGGCCAGGTCGGCGTAGGCGCCGGCGAGGACGGCGGCCCTGATGCGCCGCACCTGGCCGACCGTCGGCAGTGCGCCCACCAGCAGGAACGGCATCAGCAGCCGCCAGGCGCCGACGGTGGCGGCACGGGCGCGGTGGGGTGCGCGCAGGGTCGCCCTGGCCACCCGCAGCGCGTGTTCGCCGGCGGTCATGGCGTGGGGGTACCCGGCGTGGTCCCAGGACCAGCGCAGGCCGTCGGCCATGGCGCAGCGGACGCAGTCGGCGGGTCCGGTGGCGAGTTCGTCGCCGCACTGGCTGCACGTGACGAGGGTCATCGCCCAGTCGGTGCAGGTCCAGGGGTGGTGGCCGACCTCGTCGGCGAGGACGAGCTCGGCCAGTTCGCGTTCGCCGGAGCCGCCTTCGGCGAGTTGTTCGGCGGCCAGCAGCACCTGCCAGTCGAGCAGCCAGTACTGGTCGACGAGCTCGGCGCAGTACCGGCAGGCGGGGTAGCCGCGGCCGGCCAGGTCGCCGCACGACGGGCACGGCGAGACGGCGGCGGGGCGGGCCACGCGCCGGGCGCCGGGCGGGAACGGCTGGTGATCAGCCACGCGGTGAAAGGTACGCGCAAACGGTGGCCCTTGGCATCCGCACCTTGGCATCGGCACCGGGCCGTGGCTATGGTCAGCTCGACAGTCCGACAACTCAACACACGCGGGAGCTCGCGCCACAGCGGGCTGAGAGGGCGGCTGGGACTTCGAGGTCCCGGTGCCGCCGACCGCCGGAACCTGACCGGGTAATGCCGGCGTAGGGAGGAACGACGTGACGGCACTCGACGACCGTTCGGTCAAGCCCAGTGTCACGACCGGGCCCGTTTCGGGCTCGCGGAAGGTCTACCGCGAGGTGGGCGAGGGTGTGCGGGTCCCGTTCCGCAGGGTGGAGCTGACCAACGGCGAGCACGTCGACCTGTACGACACCTCGGGTCCGTACACCGACGGGGACGCGACCATCGACGTCCACAGTGGACTTCCGCGGTTGCGCGCGGAGTGGGTCGCGGCGCGGGAGCCGGTGGGCGGCGCGGTGACGCAGCTGGCGTACGCGAAGGCGGGGATCATCACGCCGGAGATGCGGTTCGTCGCGGCGCGCGAAAGCATGAGCCCGGAGTTCGTCCGGGACGAGGTGGCGGCCGGGCGGGCGGTGATCCCGCTCAACCGCAACCACCCCGAGGCCGAGCCGATGATCATCGGCAAGAAGTTCCTGGTCAAGATCAACGCGAACATCGGGAACTCGGCGGTGTCCTCCTCGATCGAGGAGGAGGTGGAGAAGATGGTGTGGGCGTCGCGGTGGGGCGCGGACACGATCATGGACCTGTCGACGGGCAGGCGGATCCACGAGACCCGCGAGTGGATCATGCGGAACTCGCCGGTGCCGATCGGCACGGTGCCGATCTACCAGGCGTTGGAGAAGGTCGACGGCGATCCGGCGAAGCTGTCGTGGGAGGTCTACCGCGACACCGTGGTGGAGCAGGCCGAGCAGGGCGTGGACTACATGACGGTGCACGCGGGGGTGCTGCTGCGGTACGTGCCGCTGACCGCTCGCCGCGTCACGGGCATCGTGTCGCGCGGCGGGTCGATCATGGCGGCTTGGTGTTTGGCGCACCACAAGGAGAGCTTCCTCTACACGCACTTCGAGGAGCTGTGCGAGATCCTGCGCGCCTACGACGTGACGTTCTCGCTGGGTGACGGGCTGCGGCCGGGGTCGATCGCGGACGCCAACGACGAGGCGCAGTTCGCGGAGCTGCGCACGTTGGGCGAGTTGACGCACGTCGCGCGGGCGCACGACGTGCAGGTGATGATCGAGGGCCCGGGTCACGTGCCGATGCACAAGATCGCGGAGAACGTGCGGTTGGAGGAGGAGTGGTGCGGCGAGGCGCCGTTCTACACCCTCGGGCCGCTGGCCACGGACATCGCGCCCGCGTACGACCACATCACGTCGGCCATCGGCGCGGCGCAGATCGGCTGGTTGGGCACGGCGATGCTGTGCTACGTCACGCCGAAGGAGCACCTGGGCCTGCCGAACCGGGACGACGTGAAGACGGGCGTGATCACGTACAAGATCGCGGCGCACTCGGCGGACCTGGCCAAGGGGCACCCGGGCGCGCAGGACTGGGACGACGCGCTGTCGAAGGCCCGGTTCGAGTTCCGGTGGGAGGACCAGTTCAACCTGTCGCTGGACCCGGACACGGCGCGGTCGTTCCACGACGAGACGCTGCCCGCCGCACCGGCGAAGACGGCGCACTTCTGCTCGATGTGCGGGCCGAAGTTCTGCTCGATGAAGATCACCCAGGACGTGCGGCGGTACGCGGAGGAGCGCGGTCTGTCCACTGTGGAGGCGATCGAGGCGGGCATGTCGGAGAAGTCGGGTGAGTTCTCCGAGCACGGCAACAAGGTCTACCTGCCGGTGGTCGAGTGATGGCGTCCGCGCCACCGAAGGTCCTCACCATCGCCGGGTCGGACTCCGGCGGTGGTGCGGGCCTGCAGGCCGACCTGCGGACGTTGTTCGCGTGCGGCGTGCACGGGATGACGGCGGTCACGGCGGTGACCGTGCAGAACTCGCTGGGCGTCACCGGGTACACCGAGATCCCGGCGGACGTGGTGGCGGCGCAGATCGAGGCGGTGGCGTCCGACATCGGGGTGGACGCGGCGAAGACGGGGATGCTGGCGTCGGCGGCGATCATCGAGGCGGTCGCGGGGGCGCTGGACCGGGTCGACGTCGGGCCGTTCGTGGTGGACCCGGTGGCCGCGTCGATGCACGGCGACCAGCTGCTGGCCGACGACGCGCTGCACGCGTTGCGGACGCTGCTGTTCCCGCGGGCGACGCTGGTCACGCCGAACCTGGACGAGGTGCGGCTGCTCACCGGCATCGACGTGCGCAGCCGTGCCGACCAGCGCAAGGCCGCCGAGGCGCTGCACGCGATGGGCCCGCGGTGGGTGCTGGTCAAGGGCGGTCACCTGTGGGACGACCCGGAGTGCCTGGACCTGCTGTACGACGGGGCGGGGTTCGTCGAGCTGGTCGGGCCGCGGTACGACGTCCGGCACACGCACGGCAGCGGTGACACGCTCGCGTCGGCTGTCGCATCGCAGCTGGCGAGGGGTGCGGACGTGCCGACGGCGGTGCGGTTCGGCAAGGACTTCGTGGTCCGCTCGGTGGCCGCCGCGTACCCGTTGGGCGCCGGTGTCGGTCCTGTGTCGCCGTTGTGGCGGTTGGAGGGTTAGCCGGGTCGTCGTGGCGGTGGGAGGGCCGCCGGTCGTTCTGGCGGTGGGTAGGGCCGGCCGTCGTTCTGGCGGTGGGAGAGCCGGCCGGGTTCTCCGCCACCCTGGCCACGCGGCGGCCGTTCGTGGTGTTCGCCGTCGCGGGGCTGGTCAGCGGGGCGGTGGAGCTGGTGCAGGCGTCGACCGGGGCAAGTCAGGCCGGGCGCACCCGGGACCATGAGGCATGCGCGCGGACGGCTGGCACCTGACCGAAGACGTCGACGACTTCCTGGGCCGGGCCGGGGACTTCCTGCGGTCGCGGCCCGACCTGCACACCATGCCGCTGACCGTGACCGAGAGGTTGCGCGCCCGCGGCGACGTGCCCGGGGCGGGCGCCACCGTCTTCGGCCGGCTGGAGTCGGGGGGTGAGGTCCGCGCCGCCTGCTACCGCCGTCCGACGGGACGCCTGACGCTCACCGGCCTCTCCCCCGGGCAGGCCGACGCCCTCGCCGCCCACCTCGCCGGCCTCGGCGTCACGCTCGCCGGCGTCACCGCGGACCACGACACCGCCACCGCCTTCGGCGAGGCGTGGCAACGGCACGCGGGCGCGGTGGCGACGCCCGGGGTGCGGGTCCTCCTCCACCGCCTCGGCACGCTCACCCCGCCGCCGCTCCCGGCCGGTCGGGCCCGGACCGCGGCCGCGGAGGACCTGGACGACGTCATCCGGTGGGTCGGGGAGTTCGCCGTCGCGGTCGGGGAGGACCCCGCCGCCGACACCGACTCCTGGGCCCGCTCACGCTTCGCGGACAAGCACTTCACGTTCTGGGAGACCCCGGACGGCACGCCCGTCTCCGTCGCCGGTTCGACGTCGCTCGTCGGCGGCATGGTCCGGGTGGACCCCGTCTACACCCCGGCCCACCTGCGGGGACGCGGCTACGCGGGCGCGGTCACGGCGGAGGTGACCAGGGCCGCGCTGGCCGCGGGCGCGTCGCACGTGGTGCTGTTCACCGACCCCGGCAACCTCACCAGCAACGCCCTCTACCGGCGGCTCGGCTACGTCCCGATCGCCCACTTCACGGCATACGACTTCACCGCGTACGACTTCACCGGGCAAGACCTCCCCCGCGGCACGCCGGGGAGCTGATCAGGCCATCTCCCCGACCAGTTCCTCCAACGCGGGCAGGGCGTGCACGAGCGCGTCGCGGTGCTCGGGGCTGAGGTCCTCGATGCGGCGCTGCAACTCCCGCACCCGCGCCGACCGCACGCCCGACACCATCGTCACGCCCTCGGGCGTCGGCGTGGCCAGCCAGGCCCGGCCGTCCTGCGGGTCCGGTTCGCGCCGCACGTACCGGGCCTCCACCAGGGCCGCCACGATCCGCGACAGCGTCGGCGGCGCGACGCCTTCCTTGGCGGCCAGGTCGCCCAGCCTCATCGGGCCGCAGCGCGCCAACGTGGCCAACGCCGACACCGCGCCCGGTCCGAGGCCGGGTGAGCCGGTGCGGCGCAGCAGCCGGGAGAGCCTGCCGATCGCGAGGTACAGCCGGGCGGTGGCGTCCTCGACCTGGTCGGCCGTCACGGCAGTCCTCCTCGGGTCGACGGACACGATGAGCATCCATCATGCCGTGCCCGGCAATCACCCCATCGCCGGACTCGACGCGTGCGCCCAGAACCGCTTCGGGATCCGACCCGCCAACCGGGCCAACCGGCCGGCCTCCACGCCCGCGCGCATCGCCGCCGCCATCCGCTCCGGGTCCTGCGCCCTCGTCACCGCGGTCGCCAGCAGCACGGCCGAACAGCCCAGCTCCATGGCCAGCGCGGCGTCCGACGCCGTGCCCACGCCCGCGTCCAGCACCACCGGCACCGACGCGCGCGCCACGATCAGCTCGATGTTGTGCGGGTTGCGGATGCCCAGGCCGGTGCCGATGGGCGAACCCAGCGGCATCACCGCGGCGCACCCCAGCTGCTCCAACCGCAGCGCCAGCACCGGGTCGTCGGAGGTGTAGGGCAGCACCACGAACCCGTCGTCGACCAGCCGCTCGGCCGCGTCCAGCAGCTCCACCGGGTCGGGCAGCAGCGTCCGGTCGTCGGCGACGACCTCCAGCTTCACCCAGTCCGTGCCCAACGCCTCCCGCGCCAGCCGCGCGGTGAGCACGGCCTCGGCCGCGGTGCGGCAGCCGGCGGTGTTGGGCAGCGCGGAGATCCCCAGCCGCGCCAACAGGTCCAGCACGCCGCCGCCCGAGGAGTCCAGGCGGCGCATCGCGACCGTCGTCAGCTCGGTGCCCGACGCCACCAGCGCGCGTTCCAGCACCGACAGGTTCGCCGCGCCGCCGGTGCCCATGACCAGGCGCGACCCGAACTCCCGTCCGGCGATCACCAAGGGGTCGTCCACGTCAGCCTCCCTGCACCGCGGTCAGCACCTCGACCACGGCCCCCTCGGGGACCGCCGTCGTCGCCCACGCCGCGCGGGGCACGACCTCGCCGTCCACCGCGACCGCGACACCGCTGGGCGGCGCGTCGAGCAGGGCGAGCACGGAGGCGACGGTCGACCCGTCGGCCAGCTCCCGCTCCAGACCGTTGACCTTCGCCTTCACCGGTTGTTTCCTCCTTCGCGGAGCAGGGCGAGCACCCGCCGCGCCGTCACGGGGGCGAGCAGCAGGCCGTTGCGGTGGTGGCCGGTGGCGGCCAGCACTCCGGGTTCGAGCCAGTCGACGACCGGCGCGTTGTCGGGGCTGCCCGCGCGGAACCCGGCGGCGGTCTCGACCAGCGCGTACTCACCGATGCCCGGCCACACCACCTCCGCGTCGCGCAGCAGGTCCAGCACGCCGCCCGCGGTCACGCCGCCGTCGAAACCGGCCTCGTACTGGGTCGCGCCGAGCACGAACCCGTCCTCGCGGGGCACCAGGTACACCGGCCGGCCGGACACGTGCGCGCGGATCGTGTGCCGGGGCGGCGGCAGCGCGCCGGGACGGGCCGACAGCCGCAGGATCTCCCCCTTCACGGGCCGGATCACCTCGCGCAGCAACGGGTGCAGGTCCCGGCTCCACGCGCCCGCCGCGATCACCGTCACGTCGCGGTCCTCGGCGGGCTCCGCCGCGAACACCACACCGTTGGCGGCACACGCCTCGCGCAGCGCGCGCAGCAGCGCGCGGTTGTCCACGGCCACGTCACCCGGCACCGACAGTCCACTCCGGACCGCGCCGAGACCGGGCTCCAGCGCCTTCAGCTCGCGGCCGGTCAACCGGGACGCCGACCGCCCCACCCGTTCCAGGTAGGCGCACAGCTGGTCCAGCACCTCGACGTCGGCCCGGTCGACCGCCACGGCCAGCGTGCCCACCGGGCTCAGCTCCACGCCCAGCTCGCGGGCGAACTCGGGCCACAGCTCCAACGACTCGACCCCGAGGGCCAGCACCTCTTCGTCGCCCGGCCACGCCTCGGTGATCGGCGCGAGCATCCCGCCCGCCACCCACGAACCGCCGTGCGGCGAGGGGACGTCGACCACTTCGACCGGGTAGCCGGCGCGCGCGGCGCACCAGGCCGCGGACAGGCCGATGACGCCACCGCCGAGGACGGTCACTCGCACTGCCAAGGCACTCACGCTCCCTGCGCCGGCATGACCCGGATCAGGTTCGACGGTCGGAGCGAACCACGCTCCCTCTCAGCCCGGTGCAATCCAGGCTCCCGTGCGGACCACGTCCACCGTAGCGCACGGAACGCGCCGGCGGTTACCGTGCCGCCCGTGCCAGGACTCGACGGAACGCGGATCAGGCGGCGGCTCGCCGGCGCACGGCTCTACCTCTGCACCCCCACCCGACCGGACCTCGCCGAGTTCGCGGACGCCGCGCTCGCGGGCGGCGTGGACGTCGTGCAGTTGCGGGACAAGGGACTCGAGGCGAAGCAGGAGATCGCCGCGCTGGAGGTGCTCGCGGAGGCGTGCGCCCGGCACGGCGCGCTGCTCGCGGTCAACGACCGGGCGGACGTGGCGCTCGCCGTGGACGCCGACGTGCTGCACCTGGGCCAGGACGACCTGCCGGTGCCGCACGCCCGCCGCATCCTGGGCGACGACATCGCGATCGGCCGTTCCACGCACGACGTCGCGCAGGCGCGGGCGGCGGCCGGGGAGCCGGGCGTGGACTACTTCTGCACCGGCCCGTGCTGGCCGACGCCCACCAAGCCGGGCCGTCCCGCGCCGGGCCTGGACCTGGTGCGCGCGACGGCGGGCACGACGGACCGGCCGTGGTTCGCCATCGGCGGCATCGACGCCGAGCGGCTGCCCGAGGTGCTGGCCGCGGGCGCCGACCGGGTGGTGGTCGTGCGCGCCATCACCGAAGCGGAGGATCCGCGCGCCGCGGCAGCCTGGTTGAAACTTCAACTAGACGGCGTACAGTCGTCGGTGTGATGCCTGTGCTGTACCTGGGCCACGGGGCGCCCCCGCTGGCCGACGACGAACGGTGGACCGGCGAACTCAGGTCGTGGTCCGCGACGCTGCCGCGCCCGGAGTCGATCCTCGTCGTCTCCGCGCACTGGGAGAACGACCCGCTGACCGTCGGCGCGACCACGACCGTGCCGCTGACGTACGACTTCTGGGGCTTCCCCCAGCGGTACTACGACGTCACCTACGAGGCGCCCGGAGCGCCCGGGCTGGCCCGCGAGGTCACCAGGCTGGTCGAGCAGCCCGTCGCGCACGACGAGCGGCGCGGGCTCGACCACGGCGCTTACGTGCCGCTGAAGGAGATGTTCCCCGAGGCGGACGTCCCGGTGCTGCAGATGTCCCTGCCCAGCCTCGACCCGCGCGTGCTGTTCGACGTGGGCCGCAGGCTGGCCCCGCTGCGCGAGCAGGGCGTGCTGATCGTCGGCAGCGGGTTCATGACGCACAACCTGAGCTGCGTGGACATGTCCGCGGGCACCGACTACGAGCCGCCGTCGTGGTCCGCGGAGTTCGACGACTGGGCCGGGCGGGCGCTGGTCGACGGCGACGTGGACGCGTTGCTGGACTTCCGGCGCAAGGCGCCCGCCGCCGCCATCGCCCACCCGCGCACCGAGCACTTCGCGCCGCTGTTCGTGTCGCTGGGCGCGAGCGCCGCGCAGGAGGCCACGACCACCGTCGAGGGCTTCTGGTACGGGCTGTCCAAGCGTTCCGTGCAGTTCGCCTGACCCCTCCTCGCAACGGAACACCCCCCGGACCGGTGGCCCGAGGGGTGTTCGTCGTGCGGTGCGCGGCCCGCAGGGGGGACAGCCGCGCGCCTGGAGCGCGATCAGCCGCGGGTCAGGCTCAACCCGTAGGCGCTCAGGATCTCGTTGACCGGCTGGAAGTAGGTCGTGCCGCCGGAGGAGCAGTTGCCCGAACCGCCGGAGGTCACGCCCTGGGCCTGGCTGTAGTTGGAGCCCGCCACCCACGAACCGCCCGAGTCACCGGGCTCCGCGCAGACGTTGGTGCGGGTCAGGCCGTACACCGTGCCCTGCGAGTAGTTCACCGTCTGGTTCTTGGCCGAGACGGTGCCGCAGTGCCAGCCGGTGGTGGAACCCGAGCGGCAGATCGCCGCGCCGACCGCCGCCTCGCTGGAGCCGGTGATGGTGACGTTGGTGCCGTTGTAGCGGTTGACCCACGGGCGGGACGTCCAGTTCGAGTTCGTCCGGACCCAGGAGTAGTCGTTGCCCGGGAAGGACGAGCCCGCGAACGTGCCCTGCGAGACGCGGTTGAAGCCGGTCGTCGTCGCACCCACGCGGCCGCAGTGGCCCGCCGACACGAAACCGCCGGAGACCGCGAAGCCGATCGAGCACCGGCTGGTGCCGCCGATGTAGTACGCGTCGCCGCCGCGCGTGTCGTACAGCGTGGTGGGGGTCTGGTCGACCTCGACCACGCGGACCGCCGGGCTGAGCTTCGCCGCCTCGGCCAGGAACGCGTCCGCCGCCGCGTCGCGCTGGAGGCGGTTGACCTCGACGACGACCGAGTTGGTCTGCTCGTCGACCCGCCAGCCGGTGACCGACTTCGGGGCCGCCATGGCGTCGATCGCCGTCTTGGTCCCGGTCAGCTGCTGGTGCGAGAAGGCGACGTACTTGGCGTCGGCACCGGCGGCACGCGCCGCGTCCGCCTTCGCCGGGTCGGCCACCGCCACGACCGTCTTGCCGGTGGCCGCGTTGATCCACGACCCCGCGTAGGCGCTGCCGACCGCGGACCGCGCCGCGGACTCGACCTCACCCGCGCGAGCGTCACTCGCCAAACGGGCGGTCATCTGTTCGGCGTTCAGGCCCAGGTCGCGTTGCACCGCTTGGAGCAACTCGGCGGGGTAGCTCTCCGTGTCGGCCGCGGTTGCGCCCTGGGGCGCGGCGGGCGCCGCGATGGCCGGTACGCTGAGAGCTGTAGCCGTGCCGGCGGCCAGCAGGACGGCCGTCGCAAGGCGGACCGCACTCGTGCGGTTCATTAGGCGTCTCCCTCATCTTCGGGTGCAGGGAACCCGAGAGCCTGGTTGCAGGGACCGCTCTCGGGGGCTCTAGGGGGACGGGTGGTGGGGCGGCGGCAGGGGTCGCCCCACCCCATTACTCCTCGCCCGGGTCGCCGCTCGGGTCTCCGATATCCCGGTCGTCCGCGGTAGGACGCGCCGCGCGGACAGCGCTCGCAGGTCCCGCATGGCCCTCCTCCACGGTCTCTACCGACCAGTACTCGCCCGTTCGAGCGACGTTATGACCCTGTTACCTATTACGGTTCGGGCCATCTGAGGGCGAAGTGTGTCACAGGACACGCGCACGTGACTGCGCTGTGTAGCGTTTGACAGTTAACTCTCACTCAAGGTAGTGATTCGATCACCGATTCGGGCGGATTTGCCAGAAGTAAGTGATCCGGCGAGGCAAGCCACAGACGTGTGAATGCTGTTGCCCCGAGCGGGTGACACCGAAGGAGTTCCGGTAGCGGGCCGTGTAGGTGTGGAGCCGCCGCAGGGGTGAGGATCGTCGTCATGGCACTCGTCACCCTCTCCGACATCCAGGCCGCCGCGCACCGCATCGAGGGCGCGGCGGTCCGCACACCGCTGCTGCGGTTCGACGACGGCTTGTGGCTCAAGCCCGAGAGCCTCCAACCGGTCGGCGCGTTCAAGCTCCGCGGCGCCTACAACGCCGTGGCGCGGCTGCCCGAGGCCGTGCGGGCGCGCGGCGTCGTCGCCTACTCCAGCGGCAACCACGCGCAGGCCGTCGCGTACGCGGCGAAGCTGTTCGGCCTGCCGGCGGCGATCGTCGTGCCGGAGGACACGCCGCGGGTGAAGGTCGAGGCGACCCGCTCGCACGGCGCCGAGGTGTTCCAGGTGCCGGTGGAGCAGCGCGAGGCGCGGGCCGCGGAGCTGGTCGTCGAGCGGGGCGCGACGCTGATCCCGCCGTTCGACCACCGCGACGTCATCGCGGGCCAGGGCACCATCGGGCTGGAGGTGCTGGCCGACCTGCCGGACGTGGCCACGGTGCTGGTGCCGGTCAGCGGTGGCGGGCTGGTGTCCGGCGTGGCGACGGCGGTGAAGGCGCTCAGCCCGTCGACCCGGGTGGTCGGGGTGGAGCCGGAGCTGGCCGGTGACGCGGCCGCGTCGCTGCGGGCGGGTGAGCTGGTCCGGTGGCCGGCGGGCGACCGGGCCCGGACCGTCGCCGACGGGTTGCGCGCCGAGCCGTCCGAGCTGACGTTCGAGCACATCCTGGCGTACGTGGACGACATCGTCACGGTGTCGGAGGAGCAGATCGGCGCGGCGGTCGGGGTGCTCGCCCGGCGGGCGCGGCTGGTGGTGGAGCCCAGCGGCGCGGTCACCGCCGCCGCCTACCTCGCGCGGCCGGCGGAGTGGGCGTCGGCGGGCCGGGCGGTGGCCGTGCTGTCGGGTGGGAACGTCGACCCGGAGGTGTTCGCCCGGTACCTGTGAGCGCCGGTCAGTCGTGCACGCGGGCGGGTGGGCCGTCGATGCCGCAGCTGTGGCACTCGGGCACCTCGGGGGTCGGCTTGAGCACGCCGTTGTCCGTGCCGATGGCCAGCAGGCCGCCGGTGATCGACGCGACCGCGCACACCAGCAGGGCCGTCCGCCAGCCCTCGGTGAGCGCGGTCGGGTCGGCGTACTGGGCGCCGGTCAGGCCGGCCACGGCGGGCAGCACGGCCACCGCGACGAGGCTGCCGGTGCGGGCGACGGCGTTGTTCACGCCCGAGGCGATCCCCGCGTACCGGTCGGGTGCGGCGGCCAGCACGGTCGCCGTCACCGGCGCCACGACCGCGGCCAGGCCGAAGCCGAACACCAGCAGGCCGGGCAGGACGCCGGTCCAGTAGCCGGCGCCCGGTTCGACCCACCGCAGCATCAGCATGCCGATCCCGATGAGGACCGGACCTCCGACGAGTTGGGCGCGGGGCCCGATGCGCTGGGCGAGCGCGCCGGAGCGCGCGGACAGGGCGAGCATGATCAGCGTGATGGGCAGGCTGGCGAGCCCGGCGGCCGTGGGCGGGTAGTGCAGCGACACCTGGAGCTGGAGCACCATCAGCACCATGACCCCGCCCAGGGCCGCGTAGACGAGGAACGTCAGGGCGTTGGCCAGCACGAACGTCCGGTTGGCGAACAGCTGCGGGGGCACCAGCGGGTCGTGGCCGCGGCGTTGCATCACGACGAACGCGACCAGGCCGGCGACGCCGATGGCGGCGGCGGTGACCACGAGCGCGTCCGCGCCGCGCACCGGCGCCTCGACCAGCGCGCCGGTGATGCCCGCCAGGCCGACCGCGCCGACGACCGACTCGCCGAAGTTCGGGTGGCCGGTCAGGGCCTCGTCGCGGGACTCCGGCACGTGGCGGCGGGCCAGCCACACGCAGAGCGCCGCGACCGGCAGGTTCACCAGGAACGCGAGCCGCCACGACCAGGCCTGCACGAGCAGCCCGCCGATCAGCGGGCCGATCGCCGTGGCGACGCCGGACAGGCCGGACCAGGTGCCGATCGCGCGTCCCCGGTCGGCGCGGACGAACACCGACTGGAGGATGGCCAGCGAGCCGGGGGTGAGCAGCGCGCCGCCGACGCCCTGGAGGACGCGTGCGAGGACCAGCAGTTCCGTCGTGGGCGCGAGGCCGCACAGCAGCGAGGCCGCGCCGAACCAGAGGACGCCGAAGGTGAAGACCCGGCGGCGGCCGTACCGGTCACCGAGCGAGCCCGCGACCAGGATCAGCGAGGCGAGCGCCAGCAGGTAGCCGTCGAGGATCCACTGGAGGCCGGCGACGGACGCCCCGAGCTCCCCGCCGATGCGGGGCAGGGCGACGTTGACGATCGTGCTGTCCAACATCGCCATGCCCGAGCCGAGGATGGTCGTGGCCAGCACAGCCCGCGCCCGTCCGGTCCCCCACACCACAGTGTCCGCCACCGACCCATTCTGCGCCGGAGGTTGTCCACAGGCCGCGCCGGAGCACCCGAACCCGTCGGTGGCGGGTGGCAGGATGAAGAACAGGGGTCCCCCTGGCCGGGGTACGCCTGCGAAGCGCGCCGGACCGGCCACGCGGGAGTGCGGACCGGCCACCCGGGAGCGCGAGCCAGCCACGCGGGAGTGCGGGCCAGCCGCACAGAAGGTGCAGGCCGGCAGCGCGGAGGGCGCGGACCAGCCACGCGGATGGTGCGGCCTGGCAGCGCGGGGGGTGCGGGCTGGCAGTGCGGAGGGCGCGGTCCGGCCCCGGCGGAGGGTGCGCGCCAGCCGCGAGGGAGTGCGCCAAGCAGGTCGCGTGGGAGGTGCGGTCCGGCCGCGCGGAAGGTGCTAGCGAGCAGCGCGGGGGCGCGAGACCCGGGCGGTCGGAGGCGCGGGCCGGCCGCGAGGGAATGTCGCCAGGTCGGCCGCGCGGGAATGCGACACCGCGTTCCCACCGGCACCGCGACCTGCAACCTGCGGGGGTGAGGCTTGGGTGTGACTGGGCGGGCGGGGTCGGAGTCCGGGCAGGCGGGGTCGGTCGAGTTCGGCGTGGCGTGGCGGCGCGGCTCGGTCCGGCTCGGTGTGGCCCAGGTCGGCGCACGAGGGTCGCGCGACCCGGGGTGGCGGCATCCAGCCGGGCGGCCCGCGACGCCACCCGGTCCCGGCCGGGTCGCGTCAGGCTCCCCGGGCTAGCCGGCGGGGCGGTTCAGGGTGGCCACGAACTTGTAGCGGTCGCCCCGGTAGACCGAGCGCACCCACTCCACCGGGTTGCCCTCGGTGTCGAACGAGTGCCGCGACAGCAGCAGCATCGGCAGACCGATGTCGGCACCCAGCAGCTCGGCCTCCTCCGGCGAGGCCAGCGCCGTCTCGATGGTCTCCTCCGCGTGTCCCATCTCGACGCCGAACCGCTCCCGCAGCACCTGGTACAGCGACGCGCCCGGCGCGAGGTAGCGCCGCAGGCCGCGGAACCGGCCCAGCGCAAGGTGCGTCGTCTCGATCGCCATGGGCTCGCCGTCGGCCAGTCGCAGCCGGTGCAGGCGGAGGACCTTCGCGCCCGCCCGCACGCCCAGCAGCCTGGCCAGCTCGGCCTCCGCGGCCATCTCCGAGGCCTCGATCAGGCGGGACGAGGGCTGCCTGCCCTGGGCCTTCATGTCCTCTGTGTACGACGACAGCTGCAGGCGTTGGGCCACCTTCGGTTCGGCCGCGAACGTGCCCTTGCCCTGCACGCGCAGCAACCGACCTTCCACGGTGAGTTCGGCAAGCGCTTGCCTCACCGTGGTCCTGGACACGTCGAACTCCGCCGCCAAGGATCGCTCCGTCGGGATGGGCGATCCTGGCGGCAACGCGCGCAGGAGGTCGAGCAGATGCCGCTTGAGTCCCCAGTACTTCGGCTCGCGCTGCGCGCGAGTCCTGGCGTCCACGCCAGTCGCAGGGCTCGTCTCGAGCATGCCTTCCTCCTCGCCGCTTGCCGGCCGACCTTGCCAGCGCTCCCAGACACAGGATGCCTTGTCCTCGTCGGATCGTGCGCCCGAACCCCCGACAAGGGCCGGAAAAATGATCCGATGACTTTGCAACGGTCCCGCAACGGCCTTGACATGCCCTGTGGCGAGGCACACTCTAGGCCGCATTGGTCTACACCACTTGGAGTTCCGGTCGTTGGGATCGGGGCATGGGGAAAGGGCGCACAACGTGAAGGGCTGGAGAGGACTGGCCGTAGGTGCCGCCGCACTCGCGGTGGCCGTGGCCGGATGTGGCACGAGCTCCGACGGCGGCGGCAGCGGCAACTCCGGGGAACCCAAGACGCTGACGGTGTGGTTGATGGACGGCTCGGCGCCGACCACCCTGACCGACGCGCTGAACAAGGAGTTCCAGGACTCGCACGCCGGCGTCACCGTCAAGTACGAGGTCCAGAAGTGGAACGGCATCCAGGAGAAGCTGACCACCGCTCTGACCAGCAACAACCCGCCTGACGTCATCGAGCTGGGCAACACCCAGACGGCGAAGTTCGCGGCCGAGGAGACGCTGCTCGACCTCAGCGGCGACGTCTCGGACCTCAACGGCGACAAGTGGCTCGGCGGTCTGAAGGACTCGCTGACCTGGGACGGCAAGCAGTACGGCCTGCCGTTCTACGCGGCCAACCGCACGGTCATCTACCGCACCGACCTGTTCCAGGCCGCGGGCATCACCGCTCCGCCCAAGTCGCGTGACGAGTGGGTCGGCGCGATCGAGAAGCTGAAGGCCGCGAACGCCGCGGACCCCGACTTCCAGCCCCTCTACCTGCCCGGCCAGTCGTGGTACGTGCTGCTGTCGTTCATCTGGGACGAGGGCGGCGACGTCGCCAAGTCGCAGGGCTCCGCGTGGGCGGGCTCGGTGGACACCCCGCAGGCCAAGGCCGGCCTGGAGTTCTACAAGAAGCTGGTCGACACCTCCGGCACGAAGGCCCCGAAGGACGCCGACGAGGCCACCCCGCAGCAGATGGAGGTCTTCGGCACGGGCAAGGTCGGCATGATGATCGGCCTGCCGTGGGAGCTCGCGGGCGCCGTCAAGGCCAACCCGGACCTGAAGGAGAAGACCTCGGCGTTCCCGATCCCGTCGAAGACCGCGGGCAAGACCGCCCCGGTGTTCCTCGGCGGCTCGAACCTCGCCATCCCGGCCGGCAGCAAGAACCAGGACCTGGCCAAGGAGTACCTGAAGCTGCTCAGCTCGGCGAAGTACCAGGACATGCTGGCCGAGGGCGGCGCGGTGCCCGGCACCTCGACCGACACCTCCAAGCTCGCCACCACCCCGATCGGCAAGGCGCTGGCGGACTCCGCCCCGAACGGCAAGGTCACCCCGACCACGCCGTCGTGGGCCGCGGTCGAGGCGGGTCAGAACCCGCTGAAGGACATGCTGACCGCGTACCTGACCGGCGCGAAGCCGCTGGACCAGGCGACGGCCGACGCGAACTCCGCCCTGTCGAAGACCCTGGGCGGATGACGACCGGATGACGGCCGTGCACACGACCGACGCCGCGGTGCCGACGAACTCCTCGTCGGCACCGCGGCGTGCCGCACCGGACGGCGCACCGCGCCGTCGGGGTGGCGCCTTCGACCGGGCGCTGCCCTACCTGCTGTTGGCACCCGCCGTGGTGGCCATCCTCTGGTTGATCGGTTGGCCCGTCCTCTCCGTCGTGGTGACCAGCTTCCGCAAGCTGAACCTGCGCGAGCTGACCCGCGGCGAGGTCGTGTGGACCGGTCTGGACAACTACACCGAGATCCTGGGCGACCCGGACTTCTGGACGATCGCGGTGCGGACCGTGGTGTTCACCGGGGTCGTCGTGATCGTGTCCGTGCTCGCCGGGCTGCTGATCGCGCTGCTGATGCGGCAGGTCAGCCCGGTGGTGCGGATCCTGCTCCAGGTCGCGATGCTGCTGGCGTGGGCGATGCCGCTGCTCGCGGCGACCACCGTCTACCAGTGGATCTTCGACCAGCAGTACGGGATCCTGAACAAGACGCTGGTCAAGGTCGGGTTCGACTCGTTCGCCGGGTTCTCGTGGTTCTCCACGGGCACGTCGACGCTGGCCGTGATCGGGCTGCTGATCGTGTGGCAGGCGGTGCCGTTCCTGGCGTTCTCGCTGTACGCCGGCGCCATCGGGATCCCGAAGGACCAGTACGAGGCGGCGGGCATCGACGGCGCGTCCGCGTGGCAGACGTTCCGCGCGGTGACGTGGCCGGAGCTGCGGCCGCTGTTGCTGATGGTGACGTTCCTGTCGCTGCTGTGGGACTTCAAGGTGTTCGCCCAGATCTGGGCGATGCGCAAGGGCGGCCCGGACGGGGGCAGCACCACGTTGCCCGTCTACCAGTACCTGGAGGGCATCTCCAAGAGCCACTTCGGCGTGGCGGCGGCGGTGTCCGTGGTGATGGTGCTGCTGCTGGGCCTGCTGACGTTCCAGTACCTGCGCAGGCTGGTCCGTTCCCAGGAGGGCGAGCTGTGACCGCGAAAAAGGTGTCCGCGAACGTCGTCGCGCTGGTCGTGGCGCTGTTCTTCGCGTTCCCGACGTACTGGATGGTCGCGACGGCGTTGAAGCCGCGCAAGGACCTGCTGTCCAACGACTACGACCTGGTGCCGTTCTCGGTGACCGGGTCGAACTTCGGCACCGCGTGGGCCAAGCCCGGGTTCCTCGGCGCTCTGGGCAACAGCCTGCTGGTGTCGTTGAGCGCGGTGCTGGCGGCGATCGTGGTGGGCCTGCTGGCGGCGTTGGCGCTGGCCCGGATGCGGTTCCGCGGCCGCAAGGGGTTCGTGCTGATGCTGCTGGTGGCGCAGATGGCGCCGTTCGAGGCGCTGCTGATCCCGATGTTCCTGATGATGCGGGACCTGGACCTGCTGGACCGGCTGCCCGCGCTGGCGCTGATCTACTTCGCGGTGACGCTGCCGTTCTGCGCGTGGACGCTGCGCGGGTTCGTCAACGGCATCCCGCTGGAGCTGGAGGAGGCCGCGCTGGTCGACGGCTGCGGCCGGTGGGGCGCGTTTCGGCGGGTCACGCTGCCGCTGCTGGGCCCGGGTCTGGTGGCGACGTCGGTGTTCGCGTTCGTGACCGCGTGGAACGAGTTCCTGTTCGCGTTGTCGCTGGTCAAGGACCAGTCGAAGGAGACCCTGCCGGTGTGGCTGTCGGGGTTCCAGACGCAGTTCGGCACGGACTGGGGTGGCGCGATGGCGGCGTCGGCGCTGTTCACCCTGCCCGTGCTGGTGTTCTTCCTGATTGTGCAGCGCAAGATGGTCACCGGTGTCACCGCCGGTGCGGTGAAGGGGTAGGACCGCATGTCGTTGCACCGGCTCGCGTCGGGTGTGCTGCTGCCGGGGTTCCACGGGACGACCGCGCCCGACTGGCTGCTCAAGCGGGTGGCCGACGGGCTCGGCGGTGTCGTGCTGTTCGGGCGGAACGTCACCGACGACGCGCAGGTCAAGGCGTTGAACGCGCAGTTGCGAGGCGCGCGGGCGGACGTCGTGATCGGGATCGACGAGGAGGGCGGTGACGTCACCCGGCTCGACGCCGGTCGCGGGTCGGAGGTGCCGGGCAACCACGCGCTGGGCGCGGCCGACGACCTCGGGCTGACGCGGTCGGTGGCGGCGTCGATCGGGGCGCGGCTGGCGGCGTGCGGGGTGAGCCTGAACCTGGCGCCGTCGGCGGACCTGGTGCTCACGCTGGACGACCCGGTGATCGGCGTGCGGTCGTTCGGGTCGGACCCGGTGGCGGCGGGCGCGCACGTGGCCGCGTTCGTGGAGGGGATGCAGGCGGTCGGCGTGGCCGCGTGCGCCAAGCACTTCCCCGGCCACGGGGCGTCCACTGTGGACTCGCACGCGGCGCTGCCCGTGCTGCCGCGGTCGGTGGCGGAGCTGGCGGCGGTGGAGTTCGTGCCGTTCCGCGCAGCCGTGCAGGCGGGGGTGCGGTCGATCATGACCGGGCACCTCGTGGTGCCGGAGTGGGGCGAGGCGCCGGCGACGCTGAACCCGCTGGCGGTGCGCGTGCTGCGGGAGGAGCTGGGGTTCACCGGGGCGGTCATCACCGACGGGCTGGACATGAAGGCCGTCGGCGGCGACCTCGCGGAGGGGTCCGTGCGGTCGCTGGCTGCCGGTGTGGACGCGTTGTGCCTGGGTGGCGAGCCCTTGGACGACGACGGACTGCAGTGGCTGGTCGACAGCATCGTGGCGGCCGTCGAGTCGGGCGTTCTGCCGGTGGAGCGGCTGGAGGAAGCGGCCCGCCGTACGGCCGCCCTCGGTGCGCCCGGGGCTTCGGTGGAGGCGCACGACCCGTCGTTGGGGCTGGTCGCGGCACGTCGGGCGCTGGAGGTGCGGGGCACGCTGGAGCTGTCCGGGCCGCCGGTGGTGGTGGACCTCGCGGTGGAGCCGTCGATCGCCGTCGGTGACGTGCCGTGGGGGCTCGGGCCGTACCTGGTGGAGCTGGTGCCGGGCACGACGGTGCTGTCCTCGACGTCGGGCGGGTCGGGCACGTCGGGCACGTCGGCCGACGAGATCGCGGCGGCGGCTTCGGGACGGCCGGTCGTGGTGGTGACGCGTGAGGCACACCGCCACGCGTGGGCTCGCGAGCTGGTGGCCTCGCTGGTTACTATTGGTCTAGACCTAGTGCACGTCGAGACGGGCGTGCCGGGACCGGACCTGGGCGCTGCCGCCCGCGTCGACACCCACGGCGGTTCACGCGTGTGCCTGCGGGCCGCGGCGGAGCGCATCGCCGCCGCCACCACCTGAGCACCCTTCGCGACCGAGCACCTGACAGGGGATACCCGATGACCGACCACCAGCCCGGCAGGCACATGGCGGCCGAGATCGACCAGCAGCCCGCGATCTTCGCCGACCTCGTCGCGCGGCGGGGTGAGATCGCGGCGGTCGCCTCGACGATCGCGGAGCGGAAGCCGCGGTTCGTGCTGCTGGCGGCGCGCGGGTCGAGCGACCACGCGGCGCTGTACGCGAAGTACCTGACCGAGGTGCTGCTGGAGCTGCCCGCCGGGCTGGTGTCGCCGTCCACGACCACCCTGTACGGGGCCGAGCCGGACCTGCGGGACGTGCTCGTGGTCGCGGTGTCGCAGTCGGGCGGGTCGCCGGACCTGCTGGAGGTCACCGAGTCGGCGCGGGCGCGGGGCGCGGTGACGGTCGCGGTGACGAACACGGCGTCGTCGCCGCTCAACGCCGCCGCCGAGCTGTCGGTGGACGTCGGGGCGGGCGTGGAGCAGGCCGTGGCGGCGACGAAGACGTACTCCGCGACGCTGCTGGCGCTGTACCTGCTGGTGGACGCGATCCGCGGTGGTGACGGGTCGGAGGCGGCGCGGTTGGGCGACCTGGCGCGGCAGACGCTGGACTCGTCGGCGGACGCGGTGGCGGAGGCCGTGCAGCGGTACCGGTTCGTGGACCGGGTGCTGACCACGGGCCGCGGCTACTCGCTGCCGACGGCGCTGGAGTCGGCGTTGAAGCTGGCCGAGACGTCGTACCTGGCGGCGCGGGCGTACAGCGGGGCGGACCTGCTGCACGGTCCCGTGGCGGCGGTGGACGCCGAGACCGCGGTGCTGGCCGTGACCAGCACCGGGCGCGGCGGTGACGCGATGCACGACGTGCTGGACGCCGTGCACGGGCGCGGGGCGGACGTGCTGGCCGTGGGTTCGGCGTCGGACAAGGTGTCGGCGGCGCTGCGCGTGCCGGTGGCGGAGACGGCGGAGGAGGTCGCGCCGATCCTGGAGATCCTCCCGGTCCAGCGCCTGGCGCACGGCCTGGCCCTGGCGCGCGGCGGCGACCCGGACAACCCGCGCGGCCTGAACAAGGTCACCCGAACCCGCTGACCCCCAGGCGTCCACCCTCCACCTCGCGTGTCCTACGTTCGCGTCGCGCGTGTCCTACGTCCAGACCGCGAGAGTCCTACGTTCGTGTCGCGAGAGTCCTACGTTCAGGACGTGTGAGTTGAACGCTCGGAACGTGCCAGAGGCCCGGGGGATCCGTCCCCCGGGCCTCTCGCACGTGCGGTTACTGGCCCGCGGCGGCCAGGCCGACCGGGGCGTTGTCGTACGCCGTCGTGCTGTCGAACACGACCTCGCCGTCCACCCACACCTTGCGCGGACGCAGGTCGTCGTCCCACCAGACCAGGTCGGCCACGGCACCGGCCTCCAGGCGGCCCAGCGTGGGCTCACCGATCGCCTCGGCCGGGATGATCGTCGCCGCCGCCAGGGCCGCCGCCGGGTCGACGCCCACCGACACGATGTTGCGCACGGCCCGGTCCAGCGTGAGCGCGCTGCCCGCGATCGTGCCCTCCGGCGAACGCGGCACGCCGTCCTCGGTCAGCAGCACGTCCGCGCCGCCGAGCTGGTAGCGGCCGGGCGGCATGCCGGCGGCGGCCACCGCGTCCGTGACCAGCGCGACCCGGTGGCCGGCGGCGTTGAACACCAGCCGGCAGACGTCCGGGCCGACGTGCGCCAGGTCCGCGATCAGGCCCAACGTGAACCGGTCGTCCACCAGCGCCACGCCCGGTACGCCCGGCTCGCGGTGGCCGAGCGGCCGCTGGGCGTTGAACAGGTGCGTCACCATGCGGGCACCAGCCTCGGCCGCGGCCCTGGTCTGCTCGCCCGTCGCGTCGCTGTGGCCGACGGCGACCAGCACGCCCGCCGCCGCCAGCCTGCGCACGGCGTCCATGCCGCCCGGCTGCTCGGGGGCCAGCGTCACCATGCGCAGCGCGCGGCGCAGCACCTCGTCACCCAGCAGCACGTCGATCTCGGCCGGGCCCGGCGGCACCATGAACGCCGGGTCGTGCACGCCCGCGCGTTTCGGGGACAGGAACGGCCCCTCCAGGTGCACGCCGAGCGGCTTGGCGCCCGCGTGCGGCGGCAGGGTGGCCGACGCCGCCAGCACCGCGTGCGCCTGACGGACCGCGACCGGCACCGGCGCGGTGATCAGGGTCGGCAGGAAACGGGTCACCCCCGTTTGTGGGAGCGCTCTCGCCACTGCGGCCATGCCCGCGGGGTCGACCTCGGCGAAGTCGACCCCGACCGCCCCGTTGACCTGCACGTCCACCAGGCCCGGGGTGAGCAGGCCGTCGGTCAGCACCTCGGCGCCGTCGGGCGGTGAGCCCGCGACGACCTCGACGATCCTGCCTGCCCTCAACCTCAGGCTGACGGGACCGGTGATGGTCCGACCGAGCAGTGCTCGCGGAGCTGCGACAACCGTGTCCAAGGTCCCTCCTCAAATGGTCCAGACCATTATGGCCGGAAGTGGCGGACGGCGTCACGTGTGGTTATAAGATAACCGAATAGAGTGAAGATCAGTGAATGTCCGCCGCTCGGCCTGGTTGACCGCGTGGCGCTCGGGCGTGTCCCATACTTGGCGCCAGACATCCGAGGTCTAGCTGACGAGTCGAGGGCCGCCGTGGCAGTTACCGACGACGCCATCCTGCGCGTCAAGGAGATGATCGTCTCGGGCGAGCTCAAGCCGGGTGACCGGCTGCCGCGCGAGGCGGACCTCGCCGAGCGGCTCGGGCTGTCGCGGAACTCGCTGCGTGAGGCGGTCAAGGCGTTGTCGCTGGTCAGGGTGTTGGACGTGCGGCAGGGTGACGGCACGTACGTGTCCAGCCTGCGTGCCGACGACCTGCTCGGGGCGTTGTCGTTCGTGCTCGACCTGCACCGCGGTGAGGACTCGGTGCTGGAGGTGCTGCAGGTGCGGCGCATCCTCGAACCGGCCGCCGCGGCGATGGCGGCGCAGCGGGTCGGGGTGGAGGAGGTGGCGGCGCTGCGGGCGTTGTGCGACGCCGCCGAGTCGGCCCGGTCGGTGGAGGAGCTGGTCGAGCACGACCTGGAGTTCCACCGCGCCATCGCGCAGGGTTCGGGCAACGCCTACCTGGCCCAGCTGCTGGACACGCTCGCCGGCCCGACCGTGCGGGTGCGGATCTGGCGCGGCATCACGCAGGGCGGGGCGGTCGACCGGACCGTCGCCGAGCACCGCGCCATCGTCGACGCCCTGGCCGCGCACCAACCGGAACTGGCGCGCTCCTGGTCGACCGTCCACGTGGCCGGCGTGGAGCAGTGGCTGTCCGACCTGGCCTGACCGCCACGCACCGCCCTCACGCACCGCAGGGGTCCCCGCCAAGGGGACCCCTGCTTTTACCCTGCCACAACGGACCGACGATCCGCGTCACGCGGTCTGCGACCTGTGGACAACTCCCCCGACCGGTCGGGGGACGTGTTCTGAGCGTTCAACTCGGGTGTTCTGAACGTAGGACTCTCGCGACGCGAACGTAGGACTCTCGCGGTCTGGAGGTAGGACACGCGGGAGAGGGAGGCGAGAGAGGGGGGAGGGGGGTTAGGAGAAGGCGGCGGTGATCAGGCGGATGGCGGTCGGTGGTTGGTCGCCGCCCATGTGGAGGGTGTTGAGGGAGTAGACCAGGTTGCGGGAGCCGTCGAGGGTGCCGGCCACGCCGTTGTTGTAGCCCGGGCGGTCGCCGCTCTTGCCCCACACGACCAGGGTGTCGGTCAGCGGGATGCGGGTGATGCCCAGCGCGTGCGCGGCGTCGGGCAGCGGCACGGTCAGCAGCTCGGTGCGCTGGGCCGGGCTGAGGTAGTCGCCCCGCAGCAACGCCGACAGCAGCCGGTCGAGGTCGCGCGCGGTGGAGACGGCCTCGGCCGCCGCCCACTGGAGGCTCGGGTTGGCCTCGGTCACGTCGACGTACCCCGAAGCGGTCTGCTCGTAGCCGTGCGCGTGCGGGCCCCTGATGCGCGGGTCGCGGCCGGGCAGGTAGGTGTCGCGCAGGCCCAGCGGCTCGATCACCCGCGAGCGGACCGCGTCGCCGTAGGGCTTACCGGTCACCCGTTCGATGACCAGACCGGCCACCAGGTACCCCATGTTGCCGTACTCCTGGCGGGTGCCCGGGTCGAACTGCGGCCCCTGCGCCACGCCCATGCGCACGACCTCCGCCGGGTCCCACGTGTCGTAGCGGTGCTCCAGGAACCACGTGGGGTCCTTGTGCGCCAACCCCGGTCCGGCGATGCCGTGCGTGTGGTTGAGCAGCTGCCGCACCGTGATCGGCAGGAAGTCCGGCGTCAGCAGCCCCGGCAGGTACTGCTGCACGGTCCGGTCGAGGTCGAGCACGCCCTCGCCGTCGAGCTTCAGCGCGGCGGCGGCCGTGAACAGCTTGGTGATGCTGCCGACCCGGAACCGGCCGTCGGGGTCCACCGGCTGCCGCGTGCCGATCCGCGCCACCCCGCCGGACCCGCGCCACGACCCGGCCGTGCCGGACACCTGCGCCAACGCGCCGCTGACCTCGTCCTTCGGCAACGACGACATCACCGCGCGCAACGCGTCACCGTTGACCGGCGGCACGCTCCCGGCGTGGGCGGGCGCGGCGACAGCGAGTCCCAGCGCGGCGATCAGGGGGACGAGCAGGAGCTTTCTCATGCCGAGAAGGGTGCTGCCCGACGGCAGGAAAGATCATCCGGGCAGCACCCTGGTCTTGGGCTCAGGGTGACCCCGAGCCGGGAGCGGGGTCGGTGGGCCCGTCCTGGCCGCGAGGACGGCCCGGCAACCCGGCGATCACAGCAGCCCTTCCGCGCGCAGGTCGTCCCACAGCGCGTCCGGCACCGGCGCTTCGGCGGACGCCGCGTTGACCCGCACCTCGTCCGCCGACCGCACGCCCAGCAGCACGGACACCACCGCCGGGTGCCGGAACGGGAACGCCACCGCCGCCCCCGGCAGCGTCACGCCGTGCCGCGCGCAGACCGACGCGATCCGCCGGGCCCGCTCGACCAGCTCGTCGGGCGCGGCGCGGTAGTCGTAGGTCGCGCCGACCTCCGGCCGGGCCAGCAGCCCGGAGTTGAACACCCCGGCCGCCACCACCGCCACGCCGCGCGCGGAGCACAGGTCCAGCAGCTCCGCCCCGGTGTGGTCGAGCACGGTGTACCGCCCGGCGAGCAGCACGACGTCCAGGTCGGTCTCCCGCACGAACCGCGCGGGCACCTGCCACTGGTTCATCCCGACGCCGATCGCCCCGACGACCCCCTCCGACCTCAACGCCGCCAACGCGGGCACCGCCTCGGACACGGCCTGCTCCACGTGCGAGTCGGGGTCGTGCACGTACACGACGTCCACCCGGTCCAGCCCCAATCGGTCCAAAGAGGACTCCAACGACCGCCGCACGCCGTCCGCGCCGAAGTCCCACCGCCGCCGCGCCCACGCCGGCACGGCGAAGCCGTTCGCCAGGTCGTCCCCGCCGCCGGACCACGGCTCCAGCACCCGGCCGACCTTCGTGGACACGACGAACTCCGAGCGCGGCTTGGTCGCCAGGAACTCCCCCAGCCGCCGTTCGGACAGCCCGAGGCCGTAGTGCGGCGCGGTGTCGAAGTACCGGACGCCGGCGTCCCAGGCGGCTTCCAGCGCGCCGAACGCGTCCGCGTCGGACACCTCGGCGTACAGGTTGCCGATCGGTCCGCCGCCGAACCCCAGGCGGGACAGGGGGATCACGACTGCGTCGGGCGCAACCGCAGCCCGTGCATGCCGCCGTCGACCGCGAGGATGGTGCCGGCGGTGGACCCGGAGAGCGGGCCGGCCAGGTAGGCGATGGCGCCCGCGACCTCGTCCGCCGAGACCAGCCGTCCGTGCGGCTGCCTGGCCTCCAACGCGGCCCGCTCGGCGGCCGGGTCCGGGGCGGCGTCGAGCAGGCGGCTCACCCACGGGGTGTCCGCCGTGCCGGGGGCCACCGCGTTCACGCGGATGCCGTCGCGCACGTAGTCCGCGGCCATGGCCAGCGTCAACGCGTGCACCGCGCCCTTGCTCGCGGAGTACAGCGCGCGCTGCGGCAGCCCTGTCCAGGCGACGATGGAACCGGTGTTCACGATCGCCGCCGACGGTGACCGGCGCAGGTGGGGCAGCGCGGCGCGGGCGACGCGGACCATGCCGACCACGTTCACGTCCAGCACCCGCAGCCACTCGTCGTCCGGGTTGGCGGTCACGTCGCCCTGCGCGCCGATGCCCGCGTTGTTCACCACGACGTCGAGCCGGCCGAACCGCTCGACCACCTCGTCCACCGCGGCGCGCACCGACGCGTCGTCGGACACGTCCGCCCTGATGCCGTGCACCGGCGGGTCGACCTCGGGGTTCAGGTCCAGCGCCACCGCCGTCGCACCCCGTGCCGCCAGCAGCCGGGCGGTGGCCAGGCCGATGCCCGACGTCCCACCGGTCACCACCGCGACCAGGCCCTCGAACTCGCTCACCGCTCCTCCGTCCGCTCGTCGGTCGTGCCGGCCACGCCGGCCGCCTTCGTCCACACCGGACCGTCCGGGTACCGGTAGTCGGCCAGGGTCCGCTCGTGCAGCCGGGCCGAGAAGCCTGGCTCGACGGGCGCCAGGTAGCGGCCGTCGCGCACCACGGCCGGGTCGGTGAAGTGCTCGTGCAGGTGGTCGACCCACTCGACGACCCGGCCGTCGAGCGTGCCGGACACCGCGACGAAGTCGACCATCGCCAGGTGCCGCACCAGCTCGCACAGCCCGACGCCGCCCGCGTGCGGGCACACCGGGACGCCGAACTTGGCCGCCAGCAACAGGATCGCCACGTTCTCGTTGACGCCGCCGACGCGGCACGCGTCGAGCTGCACCACGTCCACCGCGTCGGCCTGGAGCAGCTGCTTGAACACCACCCGGTTCTGCACGTGCTCGCCGGTGGCGACCCTGATCGGGCGCACGGCCCTGGCGATGGCGGCGTGCCCGAGCACGTCGTCGGGCGAGGTGGGCTCCTCGACCCAGTACGGGTCGAACGGCGCCAGGGCCCGCACCCACGCGATCGCCGCGTCGACGTCCCACCGCTGGTTGGCGTCCACCGCGATGCGCACGCCGTCACCGACGACCTCGCGGGCCAGCCGCAGCCGGCGCACGTCGTCGTCCAGGTCGCCGCCGACCTTCAGCTTGATCATGTCGAAGCCGTCGGTCAGCGCCCGTCGCGCCAGGTCCGCCAGCTTCTCGTCGGTGTAGCCGAGCCACCCCGGCGACGTGGTGTAGGCCGGGTAGCCGTCCCGGACCAGCGCGGCGGTCCGCTCGGCGCGTCCCGGCTCGGCGCGGCGCAGGAGGTCCAGCGCCTCGTCCGGGGTGAGCGCGTCGGACAGGTACCGGAAGTCGACCAGGCCGACGATCTCCTCCGGCGTCATGCCCGACAGGAACCGCCACAGCGGCAGGCCCGCCCGGCGCGACGCCAGGTCCCACGCGGCGTTGACCACCGCGCCGAGCGCCATGTGCGCGACGCCCTTCTCCGGGCCGAGCCACCGCAGCTGCGAGTCACCGACCAGCTCGGCGGACAGCCCGGCCAGGTCGGCGGCGGTCTCCGGGACCGGGCGGCCGACCACGAGGTGCGCCAGAGACCGGATCGCGGCGGCCTGCACGTCGTTGCCCCGGCCGATGGTGAACGCCAACCCGTACCCGTCCGGCCCGGCGGAGGTGCGCAGCACGACGTAGGCGGCGGAGTAGTCCGGGTCGGGGTTCATCGCGTCCGAGCCGTCCAGCTCGCGCGAGGTCGGGAACCGGACGTCCAGCACGTCGAGCGCGACGACCCGGTCCGGCCCGGGACCCATCACGCCTGCCCGAACGTCTGCCGTTGGCGGCCCAGCCCGTCGATCTCCAGTTCCACCACGTCGCCCGCCCTCAGGTACGGCTTCGGCTCGGGTTGGCCCAGCGCCACGCCGGCCGGCGTGCCGGTGTTGATGACGTCGCCCGGTCGGAGGACGAGGAACCAGCTCAGGTAGCGGACCAGCTCGGCCACCGGAAAGATCATGTTCTTGGTGGAGGAGTCCTGCTGCGGCACGCCGTTGACCCACAGCCGCAACCCCAGCGCCTGCGGGTCCGCGACCTCGTCCGCGGGCACGAGGAAGGGGCCGAGCGGGTTGAACGTCTCGCAGTTCTTGCCCTTGTCCCACTGCCCGCCGCGTTCGAGCTGGAACTCGCGCTCGCTGACGTCGTGGGACAGCACGTACCCGGCGATGCAGGTCAGGGCCTCCTCGGTGGACTCCAGGTACCGGGCCTCGCGACCGATGACGACGCCGAGCTCGACCTCCCAGTCCGTCTTCACCGAGCGCCGCGGCACCAGCACCTCGTCGTTCGGCCCGACGATCGTGTCGGGCGTCTTGAGGAACACCACCGGCTCGGACGGGGCCGTCGCACCGGTCTCCTCGGCGTGGTCGCGGTAGTTGAGGCCGATGCAGACGAGCTTGCCGACCCCCGCGACCGGCGGTCCGATCCGCACCCCGTCGTCCACGATCGGGTGGAGTTCTCCGGCGGCGAGCGCGGCCCTGGTGCGGGCGATGCCGTCGTCCGCGAGGAACGCCCCGGTCACGTCGTCGGTCACCGGCGTCAGGTCGTACGTCACCCCGTCCTCGGCGCGGACGGCGGGTCGTTCGGAGCCCGACGGTCCCAGGCGCAACAACTGCACGGCAGGTCCTCCTCAACAGCCGGTCGACAGATCGGATGTATAGCGCCCGGAACAGCCTCCGTCTAGGGGGTGTCCGGTTATCGCTCCGATGAATTCTCGTCACGAAGGGTCGCGATGAAACACCACCGCGCGGTGTGGGCGTCCGCCGCCACCACCGCCGCACTGCTCGGCTCGCTCCTGGCCGGCACACCACCGACCGCCGGCGCGACCGACGGCCACGGGGCCCGGCCGCTGCCGCCGAACCGGGCCCACCACGCCGGCGACGGGTCGTCCGAGCGGGTCGGCGCCACGCTCGCGCGGGCCTCCGGGCCGGTCACGGCGTTCGTCGAGCTGGCCACGACCTCGGCCGCCGAGGCGTACGGGAACGAGAAGGCGCGTGGCGCGGGCAACCCGGTCGCGGCGGCCAGGGCGGCCCGCGACCGCGCCGACGCGCAGGCCGACCGGGTGCTGACGGCGTTGCGCGGCAAGGACGCCGGCGCCCGCGAGGTCGCCTCGACCCGCAACGCCGTGCCCGGCGTGGTCGTCACCGCCGACGCGGCGAGCCTGCGCGAGCTGACCGCGTTGCCCGAGGTCAGGACCGTGCGGTTGAGCGTGCCGAAGTCGGTGGACAACGCGGGCGCGGTGGAGCTGACGCGGGCCGCGCAGGTGTGGCGGGACACCGGCCATTACGGCGAGGGCCTGCGCATCGGCATCATCGACACCGGCATCGACTACACCCACGCCGACTTCGGCGGCCCCGGCACGCCCGCCGCCTACGCCGCGATCGACCCCACCGCGCCGTGGACCCCGACCGCGAAGGTCGTCGGCGGCCACGACTTCGCGGGCGACGCCTACGACCCGCACGTCCCCGAGCACGCGGTGCCCGTCCCCGACCCGAACCCGCTGGACTGCCACAGCCACGGCACGCACGTCGCGGGCACCGCCGCCGGGTACGGCGAGAACGCCGACGGCACCACGTTCACCGGCGACTACGCGGCGTTGACGCCGGACGTGGTGGCGGGCATGAAGATCGGCCCCGGCACCGCGCCGAAGGCCTCGCTGTACGCGCTGAAGATCTTCGGCTGCACCGGGGCCACCGAGCTGGTCGCACCGGCGCTGGACTGGGCGCTGGACCCGGACGGCGACGGCGACTTCGGCGACCACCTCGACGTGGTCAACCTGTCCGTGGGCAGCGACTTCGGCGGCCAGGACGACCCCGACAGCCTGTTCGTGCGCGAGGCCGTGGAGCACGGCGTGGTCGTCGTGGCGTCGGCGGGCAACGGCGGCGACTTCTACGACGTCGGCGCCTCCCCCGCGAACACGCCCGAGGCGTTGGCGGTGGCCAACACGCGGGACGCGTACTCGGTGCTCGACGGGGTCGAGGTGCGCGGCGTCGAGGCCGGTGAGGCGGGCGTCGTGCGGCAGGCCGGTCAGTACAGCAAGAGCTACACCGCCTACGGCACGCTCGACCTGGAGCTGCCCGTCGTGCCGGTGTCCGACCCGGCGAACCAGGACGGCTGCGCGCCGATCACCGAGGACCTGAGCGGCCGGTTCGTGTGGCTGGAGTGGGACGAGGACGACGCCACCCGGAAGTGCGGCTCGGCCGTGCGGACCGACAACGCGCAGGCCGCGGGCGCGAAGGGCGTGCTGCTGCCCGCCACCAGCGACGTCTTCAAGGCCGCCATCGCGGGCAACGCGGGCATCCCGGCGTTCCAGTTCACCCACGCCGCGAGCGAGGCCGTGCGGCCCGCGCTGACCGGCGGCGCGCTGCAGGTGCGGATGCTCGGCTCGCTGCGCAACTCCGTGCCGACGATGACGCCGACCCTGGCCGACACGATCACGCCGTCGTCCGCACGCGGGGCGCGCGGCGCCACGGCGGCCAAGCCCGACGTGGCCGCGCCCGGCGACACGATCATGTCCGCCGCGGTCGGCACCGGCGCCGACGGGGTGAGCATGGGCGGCACGTCGATGGCCTCGCCACACGTGGCGGGCATCGCCGCGCTGGTCCGCGAGACCCATCCGGAGTGGACGGTCGAAGAGGTCAAGGCCGCGATCATGAACACCGCGAGCGGCGACGTGACCGACGGCGACGACCACACCACCGGCACCCCCGAGGCGCCGATGCGGGTCGGCGCGGGACGGGTGGACGCGCTCGACGCGGTCGGCGTCGAGCTGCTCGCCATGGTCCAGGACGACCCCGGCACGGTCGGCGTGACGTTCGGGCCGGTCCAGGCCGCGGCACCGCTGACCCTCACCAAGACCGTGGAGGTGGTGAACAAGTCGTCGCGGGCGCGCATCGCGACGGTCGAGTACCAGGAGGCGACCGCCGTGCCCGGCGCGCGGTTCGAGGTGTGGCCGCGGACGCTCGCCGTGCCGCCGGGCGGGACCCGGACGGTGACCGTGACGCTGGAGGTCGCGCCCGACGAGCTGCGCAAGGTGGCCGACCCGACGGTGGCCAAGCGGCAGGCGGACGTGGCCAGGCAGTTCCTCGCCGAGGCGTCCGGGCGGCTGCTCGTGCGGTCCGGCCACGACACGCTGCGGGTGCCGGTCTACGCGGCGCCGGAGCCGGTCGCGGACGTGGAGGCGGTCGACGCGGGCGGCGGCACGCTGGCGCTCCGGGGTCGGGCGCTGGACCAGGGCGAGGGCGACGAGGCGTACCGGTCGCTGCTGAGCGCGTTCGAGCTGCAGGGTTCCAGCCCGGAGCTGCCCGACTGCGCGGACGACGTGCAGGCCGACTGCGCGGTCAACGGGTCGGCCAGGGGCGGTGACCTGCGGTACGTCGGCGCGGCGTCGTCCCCGGCCGACGGGCTGCTCGCGTTCGGCGTGGTGACCTGGCACGACTGGGTCACGCTCGGCATCGCCACCAGCCCGGGGATCCGGATCGACACCGACGGCGACGGTGCCCACGACTACCTCGTGCAGGCGGTGAAGCCGTCCGTGGCGGACGTCGTCACGGCGGACGTGTGGCTGGCGCGGACCGTGCGGGTGGCCGACGGCGCGGTGGTGGACGAGCAGCCGCTCAACGGCCAGTACGGCGACGTCGACACGAACCTGATGGACAGCGACGTGGTGGTGCTGCCGGTGACGCTGGCGGCGTTGGGCATCGACCCGGCGGCCGCGAGCGCGCGCCTGACGTACACGGTCGTGATGACGGGGAACTACCCCGCGCCGGGCAACGCGGACGAGCTGGTGGACCGGATCGACACGCCGATGTCGTTCGACCCGTTGCGGCCGGGGTTCGTGGTCGAGGGCGGCGTGTCGTTCGTGGCGGAGGTCGGGGCGGAGCTGCGGGTGCGGCGGGACGCGGAGGCGTTGGCGCTGGACAAGGCCGACAGCCTGCTCCTGCTGCACCACCACAACGCGTCGGGCGACCGGGCGCAGGTGCTCGCACCGCGCTGACCGCGCCGGTGGGCGGCTGTTCCCTGGCCGCTCGGCGGCTGCTCGGCGGTTGATCACGCAGAGCCAGGTCCGGCACAACCCGGTTGGGTGTGCCGGACCCGGGGGGTGCTGGGCATACTCGGGCGAATGGGCTTCGTGGTGGGTCTGGACGCCGGCGGCACGAGCACCCGGGCGTTGGTGCTCGACCTGGACGGCACCCGTCTCGGTGCGGGGGTCGCGGGCGGCGCGAACCCCAACTCCCACCCGCCCGAGCTGGCCGCCGCGCACGTCCGGCAGGCGTTGACGGCGGCGCTGGACGGGGTGGACGCGGCGAAGGTCGAGTCGGGCGTGCTCGGCATGGCCGGGTCGAGCAAGCTGACCGACCCGGCGGTGGCGGCGTTGTTCGAGGAGGCGTGGAGCGGTGCCGGGCTGCGGTGCCCCATGCGGGTGATCACGGACTGCGAGGCGGCGTTCGCGACCGGCACGGCGTCACCCGACGGGACCGTGCTGGTGGCCGGGACGGGGTCCATCACGGCCAGGATCGAGAACCACGAGCTGGTGTCGACCGCGGGCGGGTACGGGTGGCTGCTCGGTGACGAGGGGTCGGCGTTCTGGCTGGGGCGTGAGGCGGTCCGGGCGACCCTCGTGGCGCTGGAGCGGGACGCCCTCGACGAGCTGTCCACCGCCGTGCTCGCCCAGGCCGGGGTTCCCGACCTGCCCCGGCGTGACCAGTGGCGCAAGCTGATCACCGCGGCCAACGGCGGGCCGCCGGTCGCGTTGGCCACCTACGCGCCCCTCGTGACGGCGCACGCCACCGCGCCGTCGGCGGACCGCATCATGGACGCCGCCGTGCGCGTGCTGGCCGACCTGGCCGAGGCCACCAGGGCGGCCGACGACCGCACGCCGAGCGTCCTGAGGGGCAGCGGGGGCCACGCCCCCCCGCGCGGCACGCGGCGG
>NZ_JBFAAX010000033.1:0-32292 GCF_040639995.1 Actinosynnema sp. NPDC023658
GGGCCCCCAACCCCCCAATACCCCCCTGATTGCTCCCACGTGAACAAGCACCTGGTTGCGGCAGAAGTCTCTTACGGATCGCGTATACCTGTCCAGGGAAATCCATCAAGATCTTCGGATAATTTCAGGACGAACTGCGGTCAAGTTCAGTACAACTAATCGGTAGAACATCACGCCACGACCCGAGAGGCCCTGCATGTCGACCTCGGCCCGACTGCTCCTGCCCGCCGGCAACCAGCTCAGCAGGCTCCTGCAGACGTCCCCCCTGCTCCTCGACACCACGTTGGACCAGCTCAGGACGTTGATCGCGGTGTACGAGACGAGATCGGCGCTGCGCGCGGCGCGGGTGCTCGGGCGGGAGCAGTCCAGCGTGCAGAAGCAGATCGACACGCTCAACCGCAACTTCAAGTCGTTGTGCGGTGAACCGCTGGTCGTCAAGCAGGGTCGGGGAAAAGACGTGCTGATCACACCGACCGGCGAGGCGTTGGTGGAATTGGCGCGGACCACGTTGACGGAGTGGCTCGATTCGATTCACGAGTGCCGGCGCAAGCTCGGCACCACGCTCACCGTGGGCACGACGCGGTTCATGCTCGACGCGCTGGCCAAGGCGTGGGACCACGTGGCGGACGACTTCCGCCGGCGGGACGTGGAGCTGAAGGTCGTGCACATCCGCACGAAGGACATCTGGACGAGCCTGGAGTCCAAGGAGGTCGACATCGTGTGCGGGAGCGTGGTGACGCACTCCGGTCGCAACAGCGGGTTCGAGGACTTCGACGTGATCGAGTGGCGGCGCGGCGGGCTGGCGCTGCTGACGAACATGCCGGAAAGCAAGCTGGGGGCGAGCGTCGGCACCGGGGAGTTGCCGGGGCTGCCGCTGGTCGTGCCCGGTGACGGGTTGATCGCGGAGTTCCTGCGCGGGTGGTTCGGCGCGGACTACCGCAACGAGCTGGACATCGCGGCGGAGATCGACGAGATCCAGTACGGGATGTCGCTGCTGCGGTCCGGGCTGGTCGAGGGCTGCATGATCGTCACGTCCGGCCTGGGAGTGGTGGCCGCGAACAACGAGCTGCGCGAGGGGTCGGGCCTGCGGGTGGTCGAGCTGAAGAACGACCGGAAGCCGCAGCTGGAGCGACTGGTCGGGGTCTTCGCCCGCAAGGAGGAGCGGGCGAAGTTCCCGGCCGACCACCCGTTGAACCTGCTGTGGGCGGCGTTCCAGCGCGAGGTGTCGGACTAGCGGGCGTCTAGCGCGCCGGGTCCGACGGGCGTTCCTCGCGGCGCCGTTGGGCTTGGCGCACCAACCACTCCAGTCCGGTGAGAGGCTTCGGGACCTCGGGCTTCTGCCGTTCCACGGGCTCCTCCTGCTCCTGTTGCGGTTGGGGCGACGACGGACGCTGGGCGTCGAGGTCGTTCATGGCGCGCTCCCTACCTTGGTCGACAGCGAGTGCCGTCGATCGGAGCACCGACGGGGGTCCGTCCGCTAGGGCGATCAGCCCTATGGGTGACGGATCGCGGACCCCGGACCGCCGGCCGCGTCACGACCGGACGGGCTCCGGGTAGCGCTCGGCGTACCGGGTGGGCGTCTCCCCGAACATGGCGGTGAAGTCGCGGACGAAGTGCGGTTGGTCGGCGTAGCCGAGGTCGGCGGCCAGGGCCGCCCAGTCGATCCGCCCGCCCGCCTCCATGCGCTCGGTCACCTCGCGCAGGCGGTAGCGGCGGATCACCCACTTCGGGCCCACGCCGACGTGCTCCGCGAACAGGCGTTGCAGCCCGCGGACGCTGGTGCCGGTCTCCTGGGCCAACGCGTCGACCCTGGTCATCGAGGGGTCCTCGACGATCCGGGCCACCAGCTCGACCGCCTGCCGCGCCCTCGGGTCGGGTCCGGGCAGGTTGCGGCGGAGCAGGTCCTCCACGCGGTCGAGGTCCGCGTGGTCGGGCAGGCCGTCGAACAGGGCGCCGGCCGGGACGGACCGGTCGGTTATCGACTGGACCGGGGCCCGCAGGAACGGCCGGAAGGCGCCGGGGTGGAAGGCGACGCCGAAGACGCGGCCCTCGCCGTCGAGCTCCTTGGTCACGTGCCCGCTCGACACGCCGGTCACCAGGGCGGCGCCGGCGTGGAACGTCAGCTGAACGTTCGGGTAGGGCACGACCAGCTGCCGGTACGGCCGGTCGTAGCGCCACTCCACGACCCAGTACCGCGCCACGTGCGCGGCCAGGTCGGGCGACGGCTGGTGGAACTCGTGGCGCTGGTGCCGCCACCACTCCAGCTCCCGCTCGTCCCTCGTCACGCCGACGAGCGTATGTCGCCTTTGTTCAATACACGGCCGGTGGCGGTTCCTACGGTGGGCGGCATGTCCCGTGAGCAGTTGATCGACCACGCCGTGACGACCGCGCTGGAGGTCGTCGAGAACGTCGGGCCCGACCAGTTGGGCGCACCGACGCCGTGCGCCGACTTCGACGTCCGCGCGCTGCTGAACCACCTGCTGTTCTGGGGTCCGTCCCTGAACGCCGCCGCGCGCAAGGAGGCCGTGCCGCCACCGGCCGCCGCCGAGACCGACGTCGACCTGACCGCGGGCGACTGGGCCGCCGAGCTGTCCGCCCTGCTGCGCGACCGCGCGGCGGCGTGGGGCGAGCCGTCGGCGTGGACCGGCACGACGTCGGTCGGGAGCCCCCAGCAGATGCCGGCCGAGCTGATCGGCTCGATGGTGCTGGGTGAGACCGTCGTGCACACGTGGGACCTGGCGCGGGCCACCGGTCAGGCGCCGGCGTGGGACCGGGAGCTGCTGGAGCACATCCACGCCGACCTGCTCGGGTCCGCGCAGATGGGTCGCGACATGGGTCTCTACGGCCCCGAGGTGCCCGTGCCCGCGGACGCGCCGCTGATCGACCGGATCGTCGGCCTCACCGGTCGCACGCCGTAGTCCTCCCGGCACGGCCGGTATTCGATTGCGACAATTCGCGGCACCGCTATCAGGAATGCGAATTGCCGGGATGGGTGACGTGTTCTCGTTCGCCGCACCCTGCGGCACCATGAGCGCTTCGTCGGGGAGGCGTCAGCGCTCAACACGTGCACCCATCCCACCTTAGGACGGCACGAATGTCGGCTTTCGAGACCGCCCACCTGGATCCCGGAACACCCAACATCGCCCGCATCTACGACTACTACCTCGGCGGCGCGTTCAACCTGCCCGCCGACCGCGACCGCGCCGACCGCATCAAGTCCGTGCTGCCCGGCATGGAGATGCTCGCCCGGTTCAACCGCGGTTTCCTGCGCCGCTCGGTGGCGTTCATGGTCGACCAGGGAATCACCCAGTTCCTCGACCTGGGCTCGGGCCTGCCCACGGCGGGCAACACGCACGAGGTGGCGCAGGCGCGCGATCCGCGGGCGAAGGTCGTCTACGTCGACTACGAGCCGGTCGCCGCCGCCCTCGGCGCGGAGATCCTGCGCGACAACCCCGACGCGGTGATGGTCGAGGGCGACGCGCGACGGCCGGACGAGCTCTTCGCGGACCCGCGCGTGACCGCGGTGCTCGACCTGGACCGCCCGCTGGGCGTCGTGATGACCGGCGTGATGGTGTTCGTCGGAGACCACGAGGACCCGGTGGGCCTGATGAAGGCCTACCGCGACGCCTGCGCGCCGGGCAGCTACATCGCGCTGTCCCAGCTGACCGACGAGTGCGCCGACCCGGAGACCAAGGTGCAGGTGCACGCCATGGTGGAGGCGTACAAGGGCGTGATCGAGCAGCTCTACGTCCGCGACCGGGCGGGCGTGGAGGCCCTGTTCGACGGGATGACGCTGGTCGAGCCGGGCGTCACGCTGATGCCCGACTGGAACCCCCGTCCCGGCCTGGACATCCCCACCCTCAGCCCCGCGCACGGCCTCGGCTACGCCGCCGTGGGCCGGGTGGACTGATCTCTCGGTGGACTCCGCGCCGGTCAGCCGACAACGACTGACCGGCGCGGAAGGACCGGCGCCGCCACCACGTCCCGCGACCGGATTTCCGCGGAATCCGCACGGGAACGAAGAATTACCTCAGTCCCGCAATTCCATCGTGCAGCACTTCGGACCGCCGCCGGACTTGCGCAGTTCCGAGATGTCCACGAAGACCGGCTCGAAACCGCGCTGGGCCACCTGGTCCGCCAACCCCGTCGCCTCCACCGGCAGGACGACGTGGCGGCCGTCGGAGACCGCGTTCAGGCCCAGGCAGGCGGCGTCGTCGGCGGTCGCGACGATGGCGTCCGGGAACAGGCGGCGCAGGACGCGGCGGCTGCCCGGTGAGAAGGCGTCCGGGTAGTAGGCGATCAGGTCGTCCGCCAGGACGAACAGGGCCACGTCCAGGTGGTAGTAGCGCGGGTCGGTCAGGTGCAGGGAGATGACCGGCACGCCGAGCACCTCCTGCGCCTCGGAGTGGGCCAGGGGGTCGGTGCGGAAGCCGGTGCCCGCGAGCAGGTAGCGGCCGGTCCAGGCGAAGTCGCCCTCGGCCTCGTTGGTGCGCTCGGGCATGACGACGGTCCGGTAGCCGTTGGCCAGGAACCACCGGCGGAAGTGGTCGGCCTCCGCGGCGCGCTGGGGTGCGCGGAAGCGGGAGCCGAGGACCTGGCCGTCGATGACCGTGCCGGAGTTGGCCGAGAACACCATGTCCGGCAGGCCCGGCTGGGGTTCGATCACCTCGACCCGGTGGCCGAGGCGCTCGTAGGTCTCCTTCAGGGCCGTCCACTGCTCCACGGCCAGCGCGGTGCTGATCGGCTGCGTGGGGTCCATCCACGGGTTGATCGCGTACTCCACCGTGAAGTGCGCGGGCGGGCACATGAGGTACCGACGGGTGGTCGGCACGCGCACCTGCGTGGCGGGGGTGCCGACGTCCAGCACGATCGGCTCGTCACCGGGGCCCGCGAAGGAAACCGAGGTCATGGATCGAAATCTAGATTGCCCTCTGACCCTCGAACAACGCCGTGACATTGCGTCTTCTAGGGCACAATGTTGCGTGTGGACTCGATCGACCAGCGAATCATTTCGTGCCTCATGGCCAACGCCCGCTCCAGCTACGCCGACATCGGCAAGGAGGTGGGCCTGTCCGCGCCGGCGGTGAAGCGGCGGGTGGACAAGCTGCTGGACACGGGCGTCCTGCGCGGCTTCACCGCCGTGGTCGACCCGGAGCAGCTCGGCTGGGGCACGGAGGCGTTCGTCGAGGTGCACTGCCGGGGCAACGTCGCGCCGCACGACATCCAGCAACGCCTGGAGACGATGGCCGAGGTGCGGGCCGCGTACACCGTCTCCGGCGCGGCGGACGCGATCGTGCACCTGCGCGCGGCGAACATCCACCACCTGGAGACCGCGCTGGAACGGTTGCGGGCCGTCGAGATCATCGACCGCACGGTCTCCACCGTGGTGCTGTCCCGCCTCCTGGACCGGCCACCGGCCCCCTAGAGTCGCCCGCATGGCCGAAGTGCTCCTGCAACGCTCCGACCGCGTGGCGGTCATCACAGTGCACGACCCCGAACGCCGCAACGCGCTCACGCTCGACCTCTCCGAGCAGCTCGTGGCCGCGGTGCGGACGTGCGAGGAGGACGCCGACGTCCACGCGGTCGTCGTCACGGGCACTCCCCCGGCGTTCTGCGCGGGCGCGGACCTCACGGCGCTGGGCGAGGCGCGGGAGGAGGGCCTGCGCCGCATCTACGCCGGGTTCCTCGCGGTCGCCCGCTGCACGCTGCCCACGATCGCGGCGGTCGGTGGCGCGGCGGTGGGCGCGGGGCTCAACCTGGCCCTCGCCTGCGACGTGCGCCTGGTCAACGGCGACGCCCGGTTCGACGCGCGGTTCCTCCAGCTGGGCATCCACCCCGGCGGCGGGATGACGTGGATGCTGCACCGCCTCGCCGGACCCCAGACGGCGACCGCGATGACGCTGTTCGGGCAGGTCCTGGGCGCGGACGCGGCGGTGGCGCACGGCCTGGCCTGGGCCCGGGTCGACGGCGGTCACGACGAGCTGGTGGCCGCGGCGGTCGAGTTCGCCCGCCCGTCGGCCGAAGCGTCGCGCGACCTCGTCCGCACCATCAAGGCGTCCATGCGCACGACCGCGAACCTGGCCGACCACGCCGACGCGGTGGACACCGAGCTGACCCCGCAGGTCGCCTCTATCGCGACGCCGGAGTTCCAGGCCAGGTTGGCGGCCATGAAGGCCCGGATCAGCAGCCGCGGCTGACCTGGACACACCCTCCGAGTGCCTGTAACTTCGGGTAACAGTTACCGGCCGGTATTACTCGATTGCTGCCCAGTTCGGCCCCTGAACACCTGGTGGGACGAACCGTCCCGCACAGTGGTACAGGAGAAACCGGCACGAGGTCGGGCACGACTACCCTCGCGGAGGGGGAGGGGTGCATCAGCCCCTTGAGCGGTTGTGAGGAAAGGGATCGGCGTAGGACATGACTACCGACGTTGGTAACGGCGCCGCGCCAGGTGGCTCGCCACGGCAGGACGGCACGGTCCGCAAACTCGACCGCGTGGTGATCCGGTTCGCCGGCGACTCCGGCGACGGCATGCAGCTCACGGGGGACCGGTTCACCTCGGAAGCCGCCGCGTTCGGCAACGACCTCGCCACCCAGCCGAACTTCCCGGCCGAGATCCGGGCGCCACAGGGCACCCTCCCCGGCGTGTCCAGCTTCCAGCTGCACTTCGCCGACTACGACATCCTGACCCCGGGCGACCGCCCCGACGTGCTGGTCGCGATGAACCCGGCCGCGCTGAAGGCGAACATCGACGACCTGCCCAAGGGCGGGATCCTGATCGTCAACACCGACGAGTTCACCAAGCGCAACCTGGTGAAGGTCGGCTACGCGGCCGACCCCCTGGAGGACGACTCGCTCACCGAGGCCTACCAGGTGCACAAGGTCGCGATGGCCACGCTGACCATCGGCGCCCTGGAGCAGACCGGCCTGGGCAAGAAGGACGCGGAGCGGGCGAAGAACATGTTCGCCCTGGGCCTGCTGTCCTGGATGTACCACCGGCCGACCGAGGGCACGGAGCGGTTCCTGCGCGAGAAGTTCGCCAAGAAGCCGGACATCGCCGAGGCCAACGTGCTGGCGTTCCGGGCGGGTTGGAACTACGGCGAGACCACCGAGTCGTTCGCGGTGACCTACGAGGTCGCGCCCGCCAAGCTCAACCAGGGCACGTACCGCCAGATCACCGGCAACACCGCGCTCGCGTACGGCATCGTCGCCGCCGGTCAGCAGTCCGGCCTGCCCGTGGTGCTCGGCACCTACCCGATCACCCCGGCGTCGGACATCCTGCACGAGCTGTCCAAGCACAAGAACTTCGGCATCACCACGTTGCAGGCCGAGGACGAGATCGCGGGCATCGGCGCGGCCCTGGGCGCGTCCTACGGCGGCGCGCTCGGCGTGACGTCGACGTCCGGTCCCGGTGTGGCGCTCAAGTCGGAGACCATCGGCCTGGCCGTGATGACCGAGCTGCCGCTGGTCGTCATCGACGTGCAGCGCGGTGGCCCGTCCACCGGTCTGCCGACCAAGACCGAGCAGGCCGACCTGCTGCAGGCGATGTTCGGCCGCAACGGCGAGTCGCCGGTGGCCATCGTCGCGCCGCAGTCGCCCGCGGACTGCTTCGACGCCGCGCTGGAAGCCGCGCGCATCGCGCTGGTCTACCGCACGCCGGTGCTGCTGCTGTCCGACGGCGCGATCGCCAACGGCTCCGAGCCGTGGCTGATCCCGGACCTGTCCGAGCTGCCCGACCTGACCGTGCGGTTCGCCACCGAGCCGAACGCCGACGACGGCACGTTCTGGCCGTACCTGCGCGACCCGGAGACGCTGGCGCGGCCGTGGGCGGTGCCCGGCACGGCCGGCCTCCAGCACCGCATCGGCGGGCTGGAGAAGGCCGACGGCACCGGCAACATCTCCTACGACCCGGTCAACCACGACCACATGGTGCGGCTGCGGCAGCGCAAGATCGACGGCATCGAGGTGCCCGACGTCGTGGTGGACGACCCGTCCGGAGAGGCGCGCGTCCTGGTCGTCGGCTGGGGCTCGTCCTACGGCCCGATCGGCGCGGCCGCGCGCCGGGTCCGCAAGCTGGGGATGCCGGTGGCGCACGCGCACCTGCGGCACCTCAACCCGTTCCCCAAGAACCTGGGTGACGTGCTCGCCCGGTACGACCGGGTCGTCGTGCCGGAGATGAACCTCGGCCAGCTGGCGCTGCTGCTGCGCGCCAAGTACCTGGTCGACGCGATCAGCTACACGAAGGTGCAGGGACTGCCGTTCAAGGCCGAGGAACTGCAGGACGTGCTCGCCGATGTGATCAAGGGAGTGTCCGAATGACCGCGACCGAGCTGGGGCTGCCCGCGGTGGGTGGCCTGGTCGGCGTGCCCACGGCGGACGAGCCGCAGAAGGCCAAGGACTACAAGTCGGACCAGGAGGTCCGCTGGTGCCCGGGCTGCGGCGACTACGTCGTGCTCAACGCCGTCCAGTCCTTCCTGCCCACGCTGGGCCTCAAGCGCGAGAACATCGTGTTCGTGTCCGGGATCGGCTGCTCGTCGCGGTTCCCGTACTACATGAACACCTACGGCATGCACTCGATCCACGGGCGCGCGCCGGCCATCGCGACCGGCCTGGCCGTGGCCCGACCGGACCTGTCGGTGTGGGTCGTCACCGGTGACGGCGACGCGCTGTCCATCGGCGGCAACCACCTGATCCACACGCTGCGCCGCAACGTGAACCTGAAGATCCTGCTGTTCAACAACCGGATCTACGGGCTGACCAAGGGCCAGTACTCGCCCACCTCCGAGGAGGGCAAGGTCACCAAGTCGACGCCGCTCGGGTCGCTCGACCACCCGTTCAACCCGGTGTCGCTGGCGCTGGGCGCGGAGGCCACGTTCGTCGGCCGCGCGGTCGACTCGGACCGGGCGGGCCTGACCGAGGTGCTGCGGCAGGCCGCCGAGCACCGCGGCTCGGCGCTGGTGGAGATCTACCAGAACTGCCCGATCTTCAACGACGGCGCGTTCGACGTGCTCAAGGACTCCGACGAGGCCGCACGCCGGATCATCAACGTGGTCGACGGGCAGCCGATCACGTTCGGCAACGGCGAGTACGCGGTGGTGCGGGACGGCTTCGGCCTGGGCGTCGCCAAGTCGGCGGACGTCGCGCCGGAGGACGTCGTGGTGCACGACGCGTCGGACCTGAACCTGTCCTTCGCGCTGTCCCGGCTGTCGACGCAGGACCTCCAGCACACCGTCACCGGCGTGTTCCGCAACGTCGCGCGCACCACGTACGACGACGCGGCGCGGGCCCAGGTCGAGCAGGCCAAGGCCGCCAAGCCCGCCGACCTGCGCGCGCTGCTGCACGGCAAGGACACCTGGACCGTCAACGGCTGAGCGGTCCCGGCCGAGCGTCCCGAACAACGGAGAACCCCCTGTTCCGCCTCCCGGAACAGGGGGTTCTCCGCTTTCCCTCCCCGGGGAAGCAGGGGTCACGGCGCCTCGCGGAAGCCCGCCTTCTCCGCGTCGGCCGTCGTGCGGAACCACACGTCGGCGCGGGTCTCGCGGAAGTTGGCCGACTCGCCGGTGAAGTAGCGGCGACCGGTCAGGGTGGCCTTGACCTGGAACTCCGGCGCGGGCGCCTTGCCGTCGGACTTCGGCAGGACGGAGCCGGGGCCGAACGGCGAGCGCGGGTTGAAGCCCTCCTGCTGCCCCTGGAAGCGGGTGCTGCCGGGCGCGGGCTGCCTGCCGCCGGTGCTGGGGCTGAACCCGACCGGGCGCGGCCGCACCGGGCGCGGGGGCGGCGGCGTGATCGGCTTGGCCGACAGCGGCGCCGGCGGGGGCGTGCGCGGGGAGCCCGCGGGACGCGTGGGGCGCTGCGGCAGGCCGCCGGTGGGGTTCATCGGCACCGGGTTGCCCGCCAGCAGCTCGGGCGCGAGCGTGGGCACGAACGGCTGGTCGTTGCCGGACGACTGGGGCGGGGCCGGGCGGGTCTGCTCCGGCTCACCCTGGTCGTCGTCCTCCAGCGGCTCGAACAGGCTGCGCGGCCGGGCGGGCTCGTCCTTCTTCGGCTTGGTCCCGGCGGGGTCCGCGGCCTTGGCCGCACGGGCGGGCAGGGACTGGTCGGCCTGGGACGGGACGAACTTGGGCTCGAACGCCGGGGGCTCGACGTGCTGCTCGGGCTTCGCGGCCGACTCCGACTCAGCGGCCGGCTCGTGCGTCGGGGTCACCTCGTGCTTCGGGGTCACCTCGGGCTCGGCGGTCGGCTCGGGCGCGGTGGCGGCGGGCTCGGGCGACGTCTCGGGTGCGGCGGGCGGCTCGGCGTGCGACGGGTCGGCGTGCGACGGCTCGGGGCCGCTCCGGCCGGTGCGCCCGAGGTCCGCCGAGGTCAGGTTGACGGCGGTCAGCTCGGCGGCGGACGGCTCGTCGACCACGTGCTCGGTCTCGCGCTCGGCCGGCGCGGAGTCGACCACGGCGCGGATGACGTCGGTCCGCGGGCCCTCTTCGACCTGGTCCCGGCGGTCCTCGTCGTGGCGGCCCTGGCCGTGACGGCCGTCGTCGTGGCGCGACTCGTCCTGCCTGCTGTCGTCGTGGCGGCTCTCGTCGTGGCGTGCTCCGTGCCGGCGGCCCTCGGTGCGGGACAGCTCGGTGAAGAACGCCTCGTCCCGGGCGGCGGTGTCGGCGGCCGACGTGGACAGCTCACCGCGGGCCGACTCGACGTCGACGGGCGCGAAGTGGCCGGTCAGGTCGTGCTCGGGCCACACCTGCGGCTCGGGTTCCTGCTCGGCGGGCCGCTCCTGGGCGGTCCGCTGCTCGGCGTCCACCTCCGCGATGGCCTGCGCCAGCGCGGTGGCCGGGATGAGCGCCGTCTCCTCGGCGGAACCCGGCCGGCGTTCCGGCTCGTCCTCCTCCTCGCGGCCGGCCGTGTCCACGTCCTCGTCGTAGACCTCCTGGACGGGCTCCTCGCGCCACACCTCGCGCGGCTGGAAGACCTCGACCTCCGGCGGCGCGGTGGGCTCCTCCTGGCGCGGCGCGACCGCGGCCACCGGGACGTCCCGCACGACCGGCATCAGGTGCGTGGTCGCCTCGGGGGGCAGTTCCGGCTCGTCCTCGGGCTGCCGGCGCGGCTTCGCCTCCAGCGTCTCCCGCGTGTCGGGACCGGGCGTCAGCCGCTCGAACAGGCTGCGCGGCGGCTCGGCGTCGAACTCGGGGAAGTCGTGCTGCTCCTCGAAGTCCGACAGCGGGCGGTGCTCGTCGTCCAGCTCCTCCAGCAGCGAGTCGCGCTGGTCGAGCTTCATGTTCGACACGTCGTAGCGGGCGGCTTCGGGGGCCGAGGCCTCGTAGCGGGCGTGCTCGGCGGCGGTCTCGAACCGGGCGGGTTCGGGGGTCGGCACCTCATCCGCCAGCGAGCGGGACGCCTCGACGTGCCAGTCGTCGAACTCGTCACCCGCGTCGGCCTTGGGCGCGACCGAGGCCGCCGACCCCGCCGAGCTCACCGAGACGGCCGAGGACGAGGCGGCGGCGGGGCGCGGGGACGTGAGGAGGCGTTCCTCCACCTCCTCCAGCTCCCGCTTCGCCGGACGCACCAGGACCAGCCAGGTGAGCGCGACGCCTGCCACGAAGGACAGCAGGCTCCACAGCCACACCTGCCCGAAGAGCGAACTCACGGGAGACCCTCCCACTGCTGCTTGTCACACGCCCCGACACGCTCCGCTTCCGAGCCTTCACCCGGTAGTGGAAGCGGTGCAAAACTACCCTGACCGCCGGGTTCGGCGCGTGGGGCCGGCCGGACCTGTGACCAGGGTTCGATAGTAGGCCACCTGGAGCAACTGACCAGCCAAAACGGGCGGCGTACAGTAGCCCGCGTGCCGCCGTTGACCAATCCCTCAGCCGCTCCCGCGGAAGTCGATCGCACGAACAGGGGAATGGCCTTCGGCATCGGCGCCTACTTCCTCTGGGGCATCGTGCCCGCCTACTGGCCGTTCCTGCAGCCGGCCGGGTCGGTGGAGATCCTGGCCCACCGGATCGCGTGGTCGCTGGTCGTGATGGCCGTCATCACCGCCGTGCTGGGCCGCTGGTCGGGCATCCGCAGGCTGTCCGGTCGCGGGTGGGCGATGGTGACGGCCGCGTCCGTGCTCATCGCGGTCAACTGGGGCGTCTACATCCACGCGGTCAACACCGGGCACGTCGTCGAGGCCGCTCTGGGCTACTTCATCAACCCCCTGGTGAGCGTGCTGCTGGGGGTGGTCGTGCTGCGCGAACGCTTGCGCCTGCCGCAGTACGCGGCCCTCACGATCGCCGTGGTGGCCGTCGTGGTGCTGGCGGTCGACTACGGCAGGCTGCCGTGGATCTCGCTGGCGCTGGCGTGCTCGTTCGGCGTGTACGGGCTGTTGAAGAAGACGGTGCCGCTGGAGGCGACGGCCAGCCTGACCGCGGAGAGCCTCGTGCTCGCGCCGATCGCGGTCGGCTACCTGATCTGGCTGGGGCCGGCCGGGACGTTCCACTCGGGCGGCTGGGGTCACGCGCTGTGGCTGGCGTCGTCCGGGCTGGTCACGGCCGTCCCGCTGATCCTGTTCGGCGCGGGTGCCAGGCTCGTGCCGCTGGTGACCATGGGGATGCTGCAGTACCTGGCGCCCGTGCTCCAGTTCGCCTGGGGCGTGTTCGTGATGCACGAGCCGATGCCCACGTCCCGCTGGTTCGGCTTCGCCCTGGTCTGGGTGGCCCTGGCCGTGTTCACCGTGGACGCCGTCCGCGCCCGCCGCCGCCTGCCCGTCCCCGACCTGACCTGACCCCACCGCGAGAGTCCTACGCTCACGCGCCGAGAGTCCTACGTTCAGGAGCCGTGAGTTGAACGCTCACGACTAACACCGTTAGTCACGAGCGTTGAACTCAGGGTGCGTGAACGTAGGACTCTCGCGCGCTGGACGTAGGACTCTCGCGGGTCAGTGGGAGCGGGTGACGACGTAGTCGCTCACGGACCCCAGGGCGTCGCGCGCGGCGCCGGCCGGGAGCACGTGCAGCAGGGCGCGGGCGCGCGAGGCGTAGTCGTCCAGGGTCTGACGGGCGCGCTGCAGGCCGGTCGACGCCCGCAGCAGGGCCAGGGCCTCGTCCACCTCGGCGTCCTCGGTGATGGGGCCCGCCAGCAGCTTCGCCAGCCGCGAGTCCGGCTCGTCCTGCAGCGCGTACAGCATGGGCAGCGTCTTCACGCCCTCGCGCAGGTCCGTGCCGGGCGTCTTGCCCGACTCCTCCGACGGCGAGGCGATGTCGATGACGTCGTCGGAGATCTGGAACGCCGCCCCGATGACCTCGCCGTACGCGCGCAGCGCCTCCACCTGCTCCGGCGTGACGTCGGAGAACATCGCGCCGAACCGGGCGGCGGTGGCGATCAGCGACCCGGTCTTCTCCGCGATCGTGGTCAGGTAGTGGGCGACCGGGTCCTCACCGGTCCGCGGGCCCATCGTCTCGCGCATCTGCCCGGTCACGAGCTCGGAGAACGTCTCCGCGATGATCCGCGCCGCACCCGTGCCCAGGTCCGCGACCAGCGCCGACGCGTGCGCGAACAGGTAGTCGCCGGTCAGGATGGCGATGCTGTTGTCCCACTTGGCGTTGGCCGACTCCGCGCCGCGGCGCATGGTGGCCTCGTCCATGACGTCGTCGTGGTAGAGCGTGGCCAGGTGGGTCAGCTCGACGACGGCCGCCGCCTTGACCACGCTCTCGCGGTCCCACGTGCCGCCGAACTGGGCGGACAGGATGGTGAACAGCGGTCGGATCCGCTTGCCGCCCGCGGACACCAGGTGCAGGGACGTCTCCATCACCGGGTGGAAGTCGCTCTGCACGACCTTGTGCAGCAGCCCCTCCACCTCGGCCAACCCGTCCTGAACCACCTCCGCGAGCACGGGGTCCTCAAACCGGAACCCCGTCCCCGCCCGCTCGCTACTGGTCACGGCTACAGAGCCTACGTACCACTAGAAGATGAACGCGCCGGCACCCGCCCAATCGAGGGCGAACGACGGGTAGACGCCGAGCACGAGCGTGATCGCCGCACCCAGCGTGATGGCCACCGTGGTGAACGCGCCGGGCACGCTCACCGTGGGGCCGTCGGCCGCGGGCTCGCTGAAGTACATCAGCACGATCACCCGCAGGTAGAAGAACGCCGCCACCGCGCTCGCCACCAGGGCGATCACGACCAGCGGCACCATGTCGGCCTCCACCGCCGCCGCGAACACCACGAACTTGCCGACGAAACCGCTGGTCAGGGGCAGACCGGCGAGCGCGAGCAGCAGGAACGTGAACACGCCCGCCACCACCGGCGACCGCTTGGCCAGACCCGCCCACTGGGACAGGTGGGTGGCCTCGCCGTCGCCGTTGCGCACCAGGCTGACGATGCCGAACGCGGCGATCGTGGTGAAGCCGTAGGCCATCAGGTAGAACATCGTGCCGGACAGGCCCTGGTCGTTCAGCGAGATCGCGCCGATCAGCAGGAAGCCCGCGTGCGCCACGGAGGAGTACGCGATCATCCGCTTCACGTCGGTCTGGGTGAGGCCCAGCACCGCGCCGATCACCATGGACACGATCGCCACGCCCCACAGGACGCCGTTCCACTCCCAGCTCGACCGCTCGAACGCGCCGTAGAGCACGCGCAGGATGCCGCCGAACGCGGCGACCTTCGTGCACGCCGCCATGAACGCCGTCACCGGCGTGGGCGAGCCCTGGTAGACGTCCGGCGTCCAGGCGTGGAACGGGCCGACGGAGGCCTTGAACAGCAGGCCGACGACGAGCAGGCCGAAGCCCGCGTAGAGCAGCGTGTCGGACCGGTCGGTGGCCGTGGTGGCGTTGGCGATGTCGGAGAGCTTCACCGAGCCCGCGAAGCCGTAGAGCAGGGCCACGCCGTACAGGAAGAACGCCGACGCGAACGCGCCGAGCAGGAAGTACTTCACCGCGGCCTCCTGCGAGAGCAGGCGACGACGGCGGGCCAGGCCGCACATCAGGTACAGCGGCAGCGAGAGCACTTCCAGCGCGATGAACATGGTGAGCAGGTCGTTCGCCGCGACGAAGGCCATCATCCCGCCGAGCGCGAACAGCGTCAGCGGGAACACCTCGGTCTGCATCTCCTGCCGGCGCAGCCGCTCGCGCACGCCGACCGCCGCACCCGGCAGGATCGAGGCGTCGGCGACGAACGCGCCGCCCGGCTCGACCGACCGGTCCGCGATGAGCAGCACCGCGCCCAGGCCGAGCAGCAGCAGCGTGCCCCACAGGAAGATCACCGGGCGGTCGACCGCGAGGGCGCCGGCCAGCGTGAGCTTGCCCTGGTCGGGCGTGCCCTCCGCCGACGCGTACAGCGCCAGCCCGGTACCCGCGGCGGCCAGCGTGACCAGGGTCAGCACGACCTGCGCCGCCCACCGCTGGGTCTTGGGCAGGAACGCTTCGAGCAGCACGCTGAGGCAGGCCGCGCCGAGCACGATCAGCAACGGTGCGACGGCCCCGTAGTCGATCTCCGGGACCTGCAGCCGTTCCACGTTCTGCGAGAGGAACGTCGTCACGTCACTTGCCTTCCTGCGCGACCGGGTCGGCCACCCCGACCTCGCTGAGCGTCGCCCCGACGGACGGGGTGATCACGTCCAACACCGGCTTCGGGTAGAAGCCGAGCACCAGGATCAGTGCCACCAGCGGCGCGAGCACGACCAGTTCGCGCTTGTTCAGGTCCGGCACCGCGGCCCGCTCGGGGTCGACCGCCGCACCCGGACCGCCGACCGCGTCGAGCAGCGCCGTGCCGCGCACCGGGCCCTGGAAGACCCGCTGGTACAGCCACAGGACGTACAGCGCGGCCAGGACCATGCCGACGGTGGCCAGGATCGTGTAGACCGGCTGGTTCGGGAAGGAGCCGATGAGCACCAGGAACTCGCTCACGAACGAGTTGGTGCCCGGCAGCGCCAACGACGACAGACCGGCCACGAAGAACAGCCCGCCCAGCACCGGGGTGAGCTTGGCCATGCCGCCGTAGTCCTCGATCAGGCGCGACCCGCCGCGGGCCATGACCATGCCGACGACCAGGAACAGCATGCCGGTCGAGAGGCCGTGGTTGACCATGTACAGCACCGCGCCCGTACCCGCCTGCGAGCTGAACGCGAAGATGCCGAGCGCGATGAAGCCGAAGTGCGCGATCGAGGTGTAGGCCACGAACCGCTTCATGTCGGACTGGCCGACGGCGAGCAGCGAGCCGTACAGGATGCCGACCACGGCCAGGACCAGGACCAGCGGCGCGAGCTCCTTGCTGGCCGCCGGGAACAGCGGCAGGCAGTAGCGCAGGAACCCGAACGTGCCGATCTTGTCCAGCACGCCGACCAGCAGCACGCCCGCGCCGACGGGCGCTTCCGCACCGGCGTCGGGCAGCCAGGTGTGCAGCGGCACCAGCGGCGCCTTGATCGCGAACGCGACGAAGAAGCCGAGGAACAGCCAGATCTGCGTGGACAGCGGCAGGTCGCGCGTGATGGTGACCAGCGTCGCCCAGTCGAACGTGCCGTGCCCGATCTTGTCCGCGCTCACCACGTACAGGCCGATCACCGACGCCAGCATGATCAGGCCGCCGAGCAGCGAGTACAGGAAGAACTTCATCGCCGCGTACTGCCGGTTCGGCCCGCCGAACCGGCCGATCAGGAAGTACATCGGGACCAGCACGGCCTCGAAGAACACGTAGAACAGGAACACGTCGGTGGCCGCGAAGACACCGACCATGCCGGTCTCCATGACCAGCAGCAGCGCGAAGAAGCCGCCGGCGCTGCGACCCTCGGGCAGCTTGTCCGCCCACGAGCCGCCGATGACGATCGGCACCAGGAAGGCGATCAGCGCGATCATCACCAGCGCGATGCCGTCCACGCCGAACGACAGGTGCACGCCGAAGGCCGGGATCCAGTCGGCCGAGCTGGTGAGCTGGAGCCGCTCGCCGCCCGGCTCGAACGCCGTCCACGCCAGCACGGCCAGCAGCAGCTCCACCAGCGAGAACGCCAGCGCGACCGTCTTGGCCAACCGGTCGTTGCCCCGCAGGAACGCCACCACCAGGCCGCCGACGAGCGGCAGCAGGAGCAGCGCGATCAGCGTCCAGCTCACGAGAACCTCACCATCAGCAGCGCACCCAGGACGAAGACCGCACCCAGGAGCATGGAGAGCGCGTACGAGCGCACGAACCCGGTCTGCAACCTGCGCAGCCGGCCCGAGCTACCGCCCAGCAGCGCCGCCGACCCGTTGACCAGGCCGTCGACGCCCTTGTTGTCCACGAACACCAGCGCGCGGGTGAGCCAGGTGCCCGGCCGCGCGAACAGCGCCTCGTTCAGCGCGTTGCCGTACAGGTCGGCGCGCGCGGCGCGGACCGGGAAGGACACCCGCGCCGGCCGTTCCACCGGCTGCGTGCCGCGGCCGAACAGCAGGAACCCGAGCAGCACGCCCAGCGCCGACAGGGCCAGCACCAGGATGTTCACCACGCCGTGGTCCAGCACGCCGTGCTGCTCGTGCAGCTCGCCGAGCGACGGGCTGAGCCAGCCGGCCAGGTTGTGGTCCGACTCGAAGAACCAGCCCGCGCCGACCGACCCGATCGCCAGCACGATCATCGGCACCGTCATCGACAGGCCGGACTCGTGCGGGTGGTAGTCGCGGCCGTCTGCGGACTTGAGGTCCGTCCAGCGCGGCTTGCCCAGGAACACCAGGCACAGCAGGCGGGTCATGTAGAACGCGGTGATGCCCGCGCCCAGCGCCGCGACGCCGCCGAACACCCAGCCGCGCCAGCCCGGCTCGCTGAACGCCGCCGCGATGATGGCGTCCTTGGAGAAGTAGCCGGACAGGAACGGGAAGCCGATCAGCGCCAGGTAGCCCAGCGTCCAGGTGACGAAGGTGATCGGCATCTTCTTCATCAGGCCGCCCATGCGGCGGATGTTCCCCTCGTCGTTCATGCCGTGCATGACCGAACCGGCGCCGAGGAACAGGCCCGCCTTGAAGAAGCCGTGCGTGAGCAGGTGCATGATGCCCAGCGCGTAGCCGACCGGTCCGAGGCCGACCGCCAGGATCATGTAGCCGATCTGGCTGACCGTCGAGTAGGCGAGCACCTTCTTGAAGTCGTCGTAGGCGCAGCCGATGATGCAGCCGATCAGCAGCGTGAAGCCGCCGATGATCATCACGACGAGCCGGCCGTCGGCGCTGAGGTTGTAGATCGGGTTCGACCGGGCGATGAGGTAGACGCCCGCCGTGACCATCGTCGCCGCGTGGATCAGGGCGGAGACCGGCGTCGGACCGGCCATCGCGTCCGGCAACCACGCCTGGAGCGGGAACTGGCCGGACTTGCCGCACGCGCCGAGCAGCAGCAACAACGTGATGGCCAGGACCTCGCCGGAGGACAGCTCGCCCACGCGGGCGAACACCTCGGTGTACTGGGTGGTGCCCAGCGCCCTGAACAGCAGGAAGATCGCGATCGCCAGACCCAGGTCACCGACCCGGTTCATCAGGAACGCCTTCTTCGCGGCCGACGCGGCTTCCGGCTTGTACTGGTACCAGCCGATCAGCAGGTAGGACGCGAGACCGACGCCCTCCCAGCCGAAGTACAGCGTCACGAAGCCGTTGCCGAGGACCAGCAGCAGCATCGCGGCGACGAAGAGGTTCAGGTAGGCGAAGAACTTCCGCCGCCCGGCCTCGTGCGCCATGTAGCCGATCGAGTAGATGTGGATCAGCGACCCGACACCGGTGATCAGCAGCACGAACGTCAGCGACAGCGGGTCGAGGCGCAGCCCGAACTCCACGTTCAGCGCGTTCACCGGCACCCAGTCGAACAGGTGCACCTCGGTGGTGCGGGCCTCCGGCGCCAGCGCGACCGTGTCGAAGAACAGCGCGACACCGTAGGCGAACGCGGCGATCACGGTGGCGCAGCCCAGCAGGTGGCCCCACTTGTCGGTGCGCTTGCCACCCACCAGCAGCACGAGCGCGCCGAAGGCCGGCAGGGCCAGCAGCAACCAGGCGAGGCTGCCGATCCCGCCGGCGGCAGCAACGCCCGATGACCCGCTTGCGGGGTCGAGCATGGACAGAGTCGTCACCGTGGACCCCTCAGTACTTCAGCAGGTTGGAATCGTCGACCGAGGCCGAGCGACGCGTCTTGAAGATCGCCATGATGATCGTCAGACCGACCACGACCTCGGCCGCGGCGACGACCATCACGAAGAACGCCATGACCTGACCGTCCAGCCCGCCGTTGATGCGGGCGAACGTGACCAGGCTCAGGTTCACCGCGTTGAGCATCAGCTCCACGCACATGAACACCACGATGGCGTTGCGCCGCACCAGGACGCCGACCGCGCCGAGGCTGAACAGCAGGGCGGACAGCAGCAGGTAGTACGTAGGGGTCACGACGACTCTCCCTTGAGCGCGCGCGCGTCGGGCTGCTGCCCGGTGCCGGACACCTCCGCGACGTCGTCGTCGAAGGTCTCCTTGGCGGTCGTCTCGATCAGCGCGGACAGCGACTCGGCCGCGACCGAGCCGTCGGGCAGCAGGGCGGGGGTGGCCACCGAGTTGGCGGTGGCGAACACGCCGGGGCCGGGCAGCGAGCCGGGGCGGTCGCCGCGGAAGCGCTCCTCGACCAGCTGGCGCTGCGTCTTCTTGGCGTCCTTGCCGGTGCGCGAGGTGAACGCGAGCACCATGGCGCCGACCGCCGCGGTGATCAGCAGCGCCGAGGTCAGCTCGAACGGGAACAGGTAGTCGGTGAACAGCGCCTCACCGATGTTGGCGACGTTGCCACCGTTCTGCGTGTTCTCCTCGACCAGGCCCACCGGCTGCACGTCGGTCAGCGCGCGGGAGATCGAGGCGACCACGATGCCGGCGAAGCCGACGCCGATGACCGCCGCGGCGAGCCGCTGGCCGCGCAGCACCTCGACCACCGAGTCCGAGCTGTCCCGGCCGACCAGCATCAGCACGAACAGGAACAGCATCATGATCGCGCCGGTGTAGACGATGATCTGCACGAAGCCGAGGAACGGCGCCTGCTGGACCATGTACAGCACGCCGAGGCTGAGCATGGTGAGCACCAGCCACAGCGCGGAGTGCACGGCGTTGCGGGCGAACAGCATGCCCAGCGCGCCGGCGAGGGCGAGCGGGCCGAGGATCCAGAACGCGACGGCCTCGCCCGTGGTCACGGTGTCGACCACGCGCTGGACCTCGTCGGGCTGCTGCGCCAGGAGGAGGAGAGTCATTGACCGGCTCCCTGTGCCTGGTCCTGTCGGGAAGCGAGCGTCGGGCCGTTCACGTAGTAGTCCTGCTCGTTCTCGCCCAACCGCATCGGGTGGGGCGGCTGCTCCATGCCGGACAGCAGGGGCGCGAGCAGGTCCTCCTTCGTGAAGATCAGCTTCTGCCGGTTGTCGTCGGCCAGCTCGTACTCGTTGGTCATGGTGAGCGACCGGGTCGGGCACGCCTCGATGCACAGGCCGCAGCCGATGCACCGCAGGTAGTTGATCTGGTAGTCCTTGCCGAAGCGCTCACCCGGGGAGTAGCGCTCGTCCTCGGTGTTGTCGCCGCCCTCGACGAAGATCGCGTCCGCCGGGCAGGCCCACGCGCACAGCTCGCAGCCCACGCACTTCTCCAGCCCGTCCGGGTGCCGGTTGAGCTGGTGGCGGCCGTGGAACCGCGGCGCGGTGACCTTCTTGACCTCGGGGTACTCCTCGGTGACGACCTTCTTGAACATCGTGCCGAAGGTGACGCCGAAGCCCTTGACGGGATCAAACACGCCCATCGCTGGCCTCCTTGTGTGAAGCTGCGGGTACCGCTGCCGGTTCCTGCGTCTGGTGGTCGGCGCCGGGCAGTTCCGCGACCTGCACCTGGCGGCGCGGGGGCGACTTGGGCACCTTGAGGTCGAGCGGCGGCACGGGGAAGCCGCCACCGGTGACCGGCACGGCGTCGGGGTCGTGCGGCTCGCGCTTGTCCGGCAGCAGGAACGCGATCAGCAGCACCACCACGAGGAACGCGCCGATCACGATCAGCGCGGTGCTGGTGTCCAGGCCGCTGGAGGACTCCCACTCCTGGCGCAGGTAGCGGGCGAACGCCACCGCGACGAACCAGACCAGCGCGACCGGGACCAGGAACTTCCAGCCCAGCCGCATGAACTGGTCGTAGCGCAGGCGGGGCAGCGTGCCGCGCAGCCAGATGAACAGGAACAGGAACCCGAGCGTCTTGACCACGAACCAGAGCAGGCCGAACCAGCCGCTGTTGAGCACGTGGTCGTCACCGACGAACGGGAACCGCCAGCCGCCCAGGAACAGCGTGGTGGCCAGCGCGGAGACGGTCACCATGTTGACGTACTCGGCGAGGAAGAACAGCGCGAACTTCAGCGAGCTGTACTCGGTGTGGAAGCCGCCGACCAGCTCCGACTCGGCCTCGGGGAGGTCGAACGGCGCCCGGTTGGTCTCACCGACCATGGAGGTGACGTAGATGAGGAAGCTGACCGGCAGCAGGTAGAAGTACCAGCCGCCGCTCTGCGAGTCGACGATGTCCGAGGTGGACAGCGAGTGCGAGTGCATGACGACCGCGACGATCGACAGGCCCATCGCGATCTCGTAGGAGATCACCTGCGCGGCCGAGCGCAGCGCGCCCAGCAGCGGGTACGGCGAGCCGGACGCCCAGCCCGACAGCACGATGCCGTAGACGCCGAGCGAGGAGCAGGCCAGCACGACCAGCACGCCGACCGGCAGGTCGACCAGCTGGAGCGCGGTGCGCTCACCGAAGATCGAGACCTCGCCGCCCAGCGGGATCACCGAGAAGGCGACGAACGCGGGGATGCAGGAGATCACCGGGGCCAGGAAGAACACCCACTTGTCCGCCAGGACCGGGCGGATGTCCTCCTTGAACGCGAGCTTCAGGCCGTCCGCGAGCGACTGGAGCCACCCGTTCGGGCCCACCCGGTTGGGGCCGGGGCGCTGCTGCATCCGGGCCACGACCTTGCGCTCCCAGTTGATCATGAACAGGGTCATGACCACCAGGAACGCGAAGATGCCGACGACCTTGACGATGACCAGCCAGAGCGGATCGTCGGCGAGGAGTTGTGCCGTGCTCATGCCATGCCTCCAGCGGGCGACGTGATCTGCTCGGCGGAGCCCGTGACGATCGGGGAGACGGCCACCACCGAGCCGTGGCCGGCGACGAGGTTGCGCCGCACCGAGACCGCGCCCGAGTTGCCGGGCAGCCACACGACGCCGTCGGGCAGGTCGGCCGCCTCGACCGGCAGCACCACCTCACCCCGGTCCGTGGAGACGGTGATCTCGCCGCCGAACTGCACACCGAGGTGCGCGGCGGTGGCCGGCGACAGCTTGGCCACCACGGCCCGCGCAGTGCCCGCCAGGTTCGGCTCGTCGTCCTGCAACGAGCCGTTGTCCAGCAGGCGGCGCCAGGTCGCGAGGACGGCCTGGCCCTCCCTGGGCTGGGTGAGCAGCGGCGCCGGGACGGTCGGCGCGGCGGCCGTCACCGCACCCGCGCCGAGGCGGGCCAGGTCCGCCGCGGCGGCGGCCGGGGTCTGCGTGAACAGGTCCGCGTCCATCTCCACGGCCAGCGTGTCCAGCACCCGGCCGTCGGGCAGCGCGCCGGTGCCCTCCAGCGTCGTGGCGAACGGGCGGGCGCGGCCCTCCCAGTTCAGGTACGTGCCGGACTTCTCCACCGCGGGCGCGACCGGGAGCACCACGTCGGCGTGCGCGGTGACCGCGCTGTGCCGCAGCTCCAGGCTGACCACGAAACCGGCGAACTCCAGCGCCCGCTCGGCCAGCGCCGGGTCCGGCAGGTCGAACGGGTCGACGCCGCCGACCACCAGCGCGTCCAGCGCACCGCTCGCGGCGGCGGTCAGGATGCCCGTGGTGTCGCGACCGGCCGTCGCGGGCAGCGCGCCCGCCTCCAGGCCCCAGGTCTGCTCGACCGCGGCACGCCCCGCCTCGTCGCTCACCAGGCGACCGCCCGGCAGCAACGTCGGCAGCAGGCCGGCTTCGAGCGCACCGCGCTCACCGGCGCGGCGCGGGATCCAGGCGACCCTCGCGCCGGTCCGCTCGGCCAGCGCGGCGACCGCGGAGTACAGGCCGGGCACCTCGGCGGCGCGCTCACCGACCAGGATCACCGCACCCGGCTTCGCCAGGTCCTCGACCACGTCGGCGGCGTGCTCGGGCAGCGCGTTGAGCGCCGACGGCTCCTGGCCGGGCACGCACGCGAGCAGCACACCGCTGGTCTTCTCCACCGCGGGCGTCGTGAACTGGCCCAGGTGGTAGACCTTCGTCCGGTTCTTGCGGGCCGCCTTGCGCAGCCGCAGGAACACGATCGGGGACTCCTCCTCCGGCTCGAACGCCACCAGCAGCGCGGCCGGCGCGGACTCGATGCCGGCGTAGGTGACGCCGCCGTTGTCCGGGTTCGTGCCGAGGACCGCGCTGGTCAGGAACTCCAGCTCCTCGGCCGAGTGGGCGCGGGCGCGGAAGTCGACGTCGTTGGTGCGCAGCGCGATCCGGGCGAACTTCGAGTACGCGTAGGCGTCCTCGACCGTCAGCCTGCCGCCGGCCAGCACGCCGACACCCTTGCCGTCACGCGCCTTCGCCAGGCCCTCGGCCGCGTACTGCAGCGCCTCGGTCCAGGACGACTCGCGCAGCTCGCCGGTGGCGCGGTCGCGGACCAGCGGGCGGCGGATGCGGTCGGCGGCGGTGGCGTAGGTGAACGCGAAGCGGCCCTTGTCGCAGGTCCACTCCTCGTTGACCTGCGGCTCGTCGCCCGCGAGCCGGCGCTGCACCTTGCCGCGCCGCCAGTCGGTGCGGGTCGAGCAGCCGGACGCGCAGTGCTCGCACACGCCGGGCGTGGAGACCAGGTCGAACGGCCGGGCCCGGAACCGGTACGCGGCGCTGGTCAGCGCGCCCACCGGGCAGATCTGGATGGTGTTGCCGGAGAAGTAGGACTGGAACGGCTTCTGCTCGGCCACACCGATCTGCTGCTGCGAGCCGCGTTCCAGCAGCTCGATGAACGGGTCGCCCGCGATCTGCGCGGAGAACCGCGTGCAGCGCTGGCACAGCACGCACCGCTCGCGGTCCAGCAGCACCTGGGTGGAGATCGGGATCGGCTTCGGGAACGTCCGCTTGTGCTCGTGGAACCGGGAGTCCGCGCGGCCGTGCGCCAGCGCCTGGTTCTGCAACGGGCACTCGCCGCCCTTATCGCAGATCGGGCAGTCCAGCGGGTGGTTGATGAGCAGCAGCTCCATCACGCCCGCCTGCGCCTTGTCCGCCACCGGCGAGGTCAGCTGGGTCTTGACCACCATGCCGTCGGCGACGGTCATGGTGCAGGAGGCCTGCGGCTTCGGCATCGGCCGCCCGCCCATCTCCACCTCGACCAGGCACTGCCGGCAGGCGCCCGCGGGCTCCAGCAGCGGGTGGTCGCAGAAGCGGGGCACGACGATGCCCAGCCGCTCCGCGGTGCGGATCAGCAGCTCGCCCTTGGGCGCGACGACCTCCAAGCCGTCGATGACGAGCTTCACGTGGCCCTCGGGGACCACGAGCTCGGTCTTCTGTTCAGGGGCGATGGTCATGCGTTAGCACCTGCCAGGACCTGGGAGTTCTGGTCGCACAGAGCCAGGAACTCGTGCTTGAAGTACTTGATGCCGCTGGTGATCGGGCTGACCGCGCCGTCACCCAGGGCGCAGAACGAGCGGCCCAGGATGTTGTCGCAGACGTCCAGCAGCGTGTCGATGTCACTGGCCGTGCCCTCGCCGCGCACCATCCGCTGCAGGATCTGCACGAGCCAGTAGGTGCCCTCGCGGCACGGCGTGCACTTGCCGCACGACTCGTGCTTGTAGAACTCGGTCCACTTCATGACCGCCCACGGCACGGACACCGTCTCGTTGAAGATCTGCAGCGCGGTGGTGCCCAGCATCGAGCCCGCCTCGGCCGCGCCCTCGAAGTCGAGCGGCACGTCGAGGTGCTCGGCGGTGAACAGCGGGGTGGACGAGCCGCCCGGCGTCCAGAACTTGAGCGGGATGCCGTCCTTCATGCCGCCCGCCAGGTCCAGCAGCTCCCGCAGCGTGACGCCCATCGGGGCCTCGTACTGGCCGGGGCGCTCGACGTGGCCGGACAGGGAGAAGATCTTCGGGCCCGGCGACCGCTCGCGGCCCATGGTGCGGAACCAGTCCGCGCCGCCGTTGACGATGTAGGGCACGCTGGCGATCGTCTCGACGTTGTTCACCACGGTGGGCGAGGCGTACAGGCCCGCGGTCGCCGGGAACGGCGGCTTGAGCCGGGGCTGGCCGCGCTTGCCCTCCAGCGAGTCGAGCAGCGCCGTCTCCTCGCCGCAGATGTAGGCGCCCGCGCCCGCGTGCACGACCACGTCGAGGTCGAAGCCCGAGCCGAGGATGTCCTTGCCCAGGTAACCGGCCTCGTAGGCCTCGCGCACCGCCGCGTGCAGCCGGCGGATCACGTGCAGCACCTCGCCGCGCACGTAGATCGCGGCGAAGTTCGCCCGGATCGCGTACGAGGTGATGATGATGCCCTCGATCAGCGAGTGCGGGTCCGCCATCATCAGCGGGATGTCCTTGCAGGTGCCCGGCTCGCCCTCGTCGGCGTTGATGACGAGGTAGTGCGGCTTGCCGTCGTTCTGCGGGATGAAGCCCCACTTCATGCCGGTGGGGAAGCCCGCGCCGCCGCGACCGCGCAGCCCGGAGTCCTTGCACTGCTGGATCAGCTGGTCCGGGTGGGCCGTGAGCGCCTTGCGCAGCGCCGTGTACCCCTCCAGCTGCTCGTAGGTTTTCAGCGTCCAGGAGCGCGGCGACAGCCAGCGCTTGGTCAGGACTGGAGTCAGGGGTGCCGACGTGCTTTTCCCAGCGGAGGCACCATTAGATACGCCGACCATGTCCGCTCGCCTTCCCTACTTCTTCTCCGGCAGGGGCGGGAACTCCGCGTTGTCCGGCATGGCCGGCGCGGTCCAGCCGCGTTCCGCGGCGATCGCGGCCCCGCGCACCGTCTCCGGGGCGGCCGACGGGCCGTCCAGGTCCGCGTCCCGACCCTCGAAGAACCCGGCCAGCTGGAGCTCGGCCTGGCGGAAGTCGGTCAACGGGGCGCCGCGCGTCGGGTGGGGCTTCTCCCCCGCCTGCAAGGACTTCACCAGCTCCAGCGCGCCGTCCGGCGTCTGGTTGTCGAAGTACTCGTAGTTGACCTGCAGCACCGGGCCGAGGTCGCAGGCCGCCAGGCACTCGGCGTGCTCCAGCGTGATCGAGCCCGGCGTGCCCGGCTCGCCCGCGGTCTCCTCGTGGCCGACGCCCAGGTGGTCCTTGATCGTGGCGTAGATCGCGTCACCGCCGAGCGCGGCGCACAGCGTGTTCGTGCAGACGCTCACCAGGTGCTCGCCGCACGGGCGGCGCTTGTACATGGTGTAGAACGTCGCGACCGCGCTGACCTCGGCGTTGGTCAGGTCGAGCTGGTCGGCGCAGAACGTGATGCCCGCCTGGCTGACGTGCCCCTCGACCGACTGCACCAGGTGCAGCATCGGCAGCAGCGCGGACCGCGCGACCGGGTAGCGCGTGATGATCGCCCGCGCCTTGTCCACGATCGACTGGTCGAACACGCCCGTGTCGACCGTGTTCTCGTTCACCAGCCGCTGCGTCTGGACGGGGTCCAGCGGCGAGGCCGCGTAGACCTCTTCGGAAGTGCTCATCGGTCACAACCACCCATCACCGGGTCGATAGAGGCCACCGACGCGATGACGTCGGCGACCATGCCGCCCTCGCACATCGCGGGCATCGACTGCAGGTTCACGAAGCTGGGATCGCGCACGTGGACGCGCATCGGCCGGGTGCCGCCGTCGGACACGACGTGGTAGCCCAGCTCGCCGCGCGGCGACTCGATCGGCACGTACACCTGACCGGCGGGCACGGCGAAGCCCTCGGTCACCAGCTTGAAGTGGTGGATCAGGGACTCCATGGACTGGCCCATGATCTTGCGGACGTGCTCCAGCGAGTTGCCCATGCCGTCCGAGCCGATGGTCAGCTGGGCGGGCCAGGCGATCTTGGCGTCCTCGACCATGACCGGGCCGGGCGTCAGGTTGTCCACGGCCTGCCGGACGATCCGCAGCGACTGGTGCATCTCCTCCAGCCGCAGCAGGTACCGGGCGTAGGAGTCGCCGGCGTTCGACGTGGGCACGTCGAACTCGTAGTTCTCGTAACCGCTGTAGGGCTCGACCTTGCGCAGGTCCCACGGCAGGCCAGCGGACCGCAGGATCGGGCCGGTGATGCCCAGCGCGAGGCACGCGTCCACCGGCAGGTAGCCGACGCCCGCGAGGCGGTTGCGCCAGATCGGCTGGCCGGACAGCAGCTTGTCGTAGTCGGGCAGCCGGGAGTCCATCACCTTGATGAAGTCCTTGATCCGCTGCTCCGCGCCCTCGGGCAGGTCCTGCGCGAGGCCGCCGGGCCGGATGAAGGCGTGGTTCATCCGCAGGCCGGTCAGGAACTCCAGCAGGTGCAGGACCTCTTCGCGCTCGCGGAAGCCCGCGGTCATGCCGGTCAGCGCGCCGAGCTCCATGCCGCCGGTGGCCAGCGCCACCAGGTGCGAGCTGATCCGGTTGAGCTCCATGAGCAGCACGCGGATCGTCTGCGCCCGCTGCGGGACGGTGACGCCGAGCAGCTTCTCCACGGCGAGGCAGTACGCGGCCTCGTTGTGCAGCGGCGCCAGGTAGTCCATGCGCGTCACGAACGTGACGCCCTGCGTCCAGTTGCGGTACTCGACGTTCTTCTCGATGCCGGTGTGCAGGTAGCCGATGACGCTGCGCGCCTGGGTGACCGTCTCGCCCTCCAGCTCCAGCACCAGGCGCAGCACGCCGTGGGTGGAGGGGTGCTGCGGACCCAGGTTCATGACGATGCGCTCGTCGCCCGCCGCCTCGGCCAGCACCTCGTCCCAGTCGCCGCCGGTCACCGTGTAGACGGTGCCCTCGGTCGTCTCGCGCGATCCCGCGTAGGCGTCGGGGTTCGACGTCGTGCGGTTCGCCTCGTGGGAGTCGCTGTCGCGGCCGGTGGCAGCGGTGTCGGTGCCGGTGGTCACGTCGGAAAGTCGCTCGGTCATGAGTAGGACCGCCTCTGGTCTGGCGGGGGGATCTCCGCGCCCTTGTACTCCACCGGGATGCCGCCGAGCGGGTAGTCCTTGCGCTGCGGGTGGCCGTCCCAGTCGTCCGGCATGAGGATCCGGGTGAGCCCCGGGTGGCCGTCGTAGACGATGCCGAACATGTCCCAGGCCTCGCGCTCCTGCCAGTCCGCGGTCGGGTAGACCGAGACCACGCTGGGGATGTGCGCGTCGTCCACGTCGACCGCGACCTCCAGCCGGATGCGCCGGCGGTAGGTCATCGACGTCAGGTGGTAGACGGAGTGCAGCCGCTGGGGCGCGGCGGGACCGTAGTCCACACCGGACACCGAGCTGCACAGCTCGAACCGCAGCGCCGGGTCGTCGCGCAGGATGCGCGCCACCTCGACCAGGTGCTCCCGGCGCAGGAAGAAGGTGATCTCGCCGCGGTCGACGGTGATCTGCTGGACCGTGTCGGCGGGCAGGCCCTTCTCCCGCATCGCGGCCAGCAGCTCGTCCGCGACCTCGTCGAACCAGCCGCCGTAGGGCCGCTCGGACGGCGCGGCGACGTGGGCGGGCAGCCGGAGGCCGCCGAAGCCGGAGGTGTCGCCGCTGCCGGAGATGTTGAACATGCCCTGCCGGGCCCGGCCCGCGACCAGGCCGCCGCGCTCGAGGTGCTCCTCGTGCTCGGCCTCGCTCATGCTCGACGAGCTGAGCGCCTCGTCGTTGCCCGGGGTGCCGGCGCCCGGGGTCTTCACGACCTCGTCCTTGGCGTTGTTGTCGTCAGCCATTGCCGCTCACTTCTTCGCAAAGCGCTGGGAGGACGGGATCAGGTCCGTGTGGTGGCCCTGCTCGGCCAGCAGCGCGGCCCGGTTCGCCCCGAGCGGTTCGTCCATGATCTTCGCGTGGATCTTGAGGATCGCGTCGATCAGCATCTCCGGCCGCGGCGGGCAGCCGGGCAGGTACATGTCGACCGGCACGACGTGGTCCACGCCCTGCACGACCGCGTAGTTGTTGAACATGCCGCCGCTCGACGCGCAGACGCCCATGGCCAGCACCCAGCGCGGCTCGGGCATCTGGTCGTAGATCTGCCGCAGCACCGGCGCCATCTTGTTGGTCACCCGGCCGGCGACGATCATCAGGTCGGCCTGGCGGGGCGAGGCGCGGAAGACCTCCATGCCGAACCGCGCGAGGTCGTAGCGCGGGCCGCCGGTGGTCATCATCTCGATGGCGCAGCAGGCCAGGCCGAACGTGGCCGGCCACAGCGAGGACTTGCGGGTCCAGTTGACCAGCTTCTCGACGCTGGCCAGCAGGATGCCGTTCGGGAGCTTCTCTTCGAGACCCACTTCGACCTTCCCCCTCTAGTTCCAGTCGAGGCCACCGCGACGCCACACGTAGGCGTACGCGAAGCCGACCGTCGCGACGAACAGGGCGATCTCCACCAGGCCGAACAGGCCGAGCCGGTCCGCGGAGACCGCGAAGGGGTAGAGGAACACCATTTCGATGTCGAACAGGATGAAGAGCATCGCCGTCAGGTAGTAGGCGACCGGCATGCGGCCACCGCCGACCACCGGCTGCGGCGACGGCTCGATGCCGCACTCGTAGGCGTCGAGCTTCGCGCGGTTGTACCGGCGGGGTCCGATGTACGGCGCGGCCGTCACCGAGAACAGCGCGAAGGCCGCGGCGAGGGCGAACATCAATACGAGGGGGAGGTAAGGGTCCAGCACTCTCCGTCGTCCTTTCCTCGCTGTCGCGGTGGTGGTGCACCGCCGACCGTTGCGCACCCTAAAGGGTGTTCTTGCGGCCTCCGGAGGTTAGGCGCACCTAACAATCCGCAGGTCGCTTGTGAAACACTTCACAAGGCATCCCAGCCGGTTGTGAACTGATTCACAAGACCTGAGGGTCAGTGTAGAACGTCACACAGAGGCGTGACGGGCACCCCCTACATGTGCGCTGACCTGCACTTTCACGGTCTAGATCAACAGTTGGAAGACACGTCCGTGAACGGGACCACACGCAAAACGAAACAGCACCGTCCCGGAGGACGGTGCTGCGACGTTGAGGGGAACGGGATTAGGCCGTTGGGGCGAGCTTTGTGGCGGCGGTGATGATGCGGTCGAACGAGTCGCCGTCCTTGGGGTCGTAAAGGCCCGCCAGCAGCTTCAGCACCAGCTTCATCAGGGTCTTGCGCGGCAGCCCGTACTTGGTCGCGGTGCGCATGACGGTGGGGTTGCCGATGAGCTTGCTGAAGACGTTGCCGAGCCGGTAGTAGCTGCCCAGGGCCTGTTCGATGCGCACCGGGTAGCCCTGGAGCGCGCGTTCACGGCTCGCGCCCTGCCGGGCCAGCGCCTGCACCACGCTCTCGGCGGCGATCCGCGCCGACTCCATGGCGTAACCGATGCCCTCGCCGTTGAACGGGTTGACCATGCCGCCCGCGTCGCCCACGAGCAGCAAGCCGTCGCGGTAGTGCGGCTTGCGGTTCAGGCCCATCGGCAGGGCCGCGCCGCCGATCTTGCCGGTGGCGTTCTCCTCGCGGAAACCCCACTCCTCCGGGGTGCCGTCGAGCCAGCTCTTGAGCAGCGCGCGGTAGTCCGTGGTGCCGTAGGCCTTGGAGGTGCTGAGGATGCCGAGGCCGACGTTCACGGTTCCGTCGCCCATGCCGAAGATCCAGCCGTAGCCGGGCAGCAGCACGTCGTTGGCGCGGTCCCACAGCTCCAGGTGCGACTCCAGGTAGTCGTCCTTGGTGCGGGGGCTGGCGTAGTAGCGGCGGACCGCGACGCCCATCGGCTTGGCGTCGTCCTTCTGGATGCCGACGCTCAGCGCCAGGCGCGCGCTGACGCCGTCGCAGGCCAGCACCAGCGGGGCCTTGAAGGTGACCGGGGTCTTGTCCGGGCCCTGCTTGGCCGTGACGCCGACGACCCGGCCGTTCTCCACGACCGCGCCGGTGACGGTGGTCTGCTCGTGCAGCCGGGCGCCCGCCGCGACCGCGGTCTTGGCCAGCATCTCGTCGAAGTCCTGCCGGGGCCGGACCACGCCGTAGGGCGGGAACGTGGCCAGCTCGGGCCAGTCGAGCTCCAGCGTGACGCCGCCGCCGACCACCCGCAGGCCCCGGTTGTGCAGCCAGCCGGCTTCCTCGCGGGTGTCGACGCCCAGGTCGATCAGCTGCTTGACCCCGCGCGGGGTCAGGCCGTCGCCGCACACCTTCTCCCGGGGGAAGGTGCTCTTCTCCAGCAGCACCACGTCCAGGCCCGCGCGTGCCAGGTAGGTGGCCGCGGTGGAGCCCGCGGGCCCCGCACCGACCACGATCACCTCGGCGTCCTCGCCTGCCTTGCGGCGGCTGGGAGTCGTCATCCCCGCTCCTTGTGCCCGTGTTCACAAAGTCCGAGGCGAGTCTACTTGCGGGTTGCTGAGGGCCCGCGCCGCCGCTACGCGGGCTTGGTGCCGCGGTGCAGCGCGACCATGCCGCCGGTGAGGTTCATCCAGGCGACGTCCTCCCAGCCGGCGCGGGCGATGATCTCCCCGAGCGCGCGCTGGTCGGGCCACGTCCGCATGGACTCCGCGAGGTACTGGTAGGCGTCCGGGTTGGACGACACGAACTTGGCGACGAACGGCAGCACGCGCAGCAGGTGGCGCATGTAGACGAAGCGGAACGGGCGGAACGTGGGCGTGGACACCTCGCACACGACGAGCCGTCCGCCGGGCCTCACCACGCGGGCCATCTCGCGCAGCGCGGCCTCGGTGTCGTTGAAGTTGCGCAGTCCGAACGACACGGTGACCGCGTCGAAGGAGTCGTCGGCGAAGGGCAGCCGCAGGGCGTCGGCGGCGACCTTGGGCACCGGTCGGTGCGCGCCGCCCTGGAGCATCCCGAGCGAGAAGTCGGCCGCCACGCACCAGGCCCCGGAGGCCGCGTACTCGACCGTCGACACCGCCGTGCCGGCCGCGAGGTCGAGCACCTTCTCGCCCGACTTGGCGTCGAGCACCCGCCTGCTCCACTCCCGCCAGCGCCGGTCGAACCCCAGGGTCATGACCGAGTTCGTGCGGTCGTAGCCCTTGGCCACGCCGTCGAACATCTCCGCGACCTCGCGGGGGTTCTTGTCCAGACCTGCACGCGACATGCGCGCAGCCTAACTCCCACCCGCCGACCCCTCATCCCGTGCGCCCCCACCCCCACCCCACCGGCGAGAGTCCTACCTCCAGGCCGCGAGAGTCCTACGTCCACGACACCGAGTTCAACGCTCGCGGCTAAC
>NZ_JBFAAX010000034.1:0-31960 GCF_040639995.1 Actinosynnema sp. NPDC023658
GGCCCGTCCGCCGGTCTGCTGTTCGCCCTGTCCATCGTCGACAAGCTCACGCCCGGCGAGCTGAACGGCGGCAAGTCCGTCGCTGGCACCGGTGACGGACAGCACGAACTCCTCCACGCCCAGCGCGTGGTACTCCTCGATCAGGTCGGCCACCTCGGCGTGGCTGCCGACCAGCGCCGTGCCCGCGCCGCCGCGCACCAGCCCGATGCCCGCCCACAGGCCGGGGTGGACCTCCAGGCCGCGCACGCCCCGGCTGAGGTCGCCGCCGTGCAGCGCCACCATCCGCTGCTGCCCCACCGACTGCGACGTGCGCAGCTGCTCCTGGGCCCTGGCCACCTGCTCCGGGTCCAGCGCCTCCAGCAGCTTCTCCGCCTCCCGCCACGCCTCGGCCGACGTGTCGCGGCTGATCGTGTGCAGCCGGATGCCGAACCGGATCGGCCGGTCACCGGCCAACGCCCGCACCCGCGCGATCTTCTCCGCCACCTGCGCCGGCGGCTCGCCCCACGTCAGGTACACGTCCGCGCGCCGGGCCGCGACCGGCAGCGCCGCGTCCGACGACCCGCCGAAGTAGATCGGCGGCACCGGGTCGGGCGGGGCCAGCAGCGTCGCGCCGGTGACCCGGTAGTGCTCGCCGTCGAAGTCCACCGGCCGCCCCGACCACACCGCGCGCACCACGTGCAGGAACTCGTCGGTCCGCGCGTACCGCTGGTCGTGGTCGAGCCAGTCCCCGAACCGGCGCTGCTCCACCTCGTCCCCGCCGGTCACCACGTTGAGCAGCAGCCGTCCGCGGGAGATCCGCTGGTAGGTCGACGCCATCTGCGCGGCCAGCGTCGGGGACAGGACGCCCGGCCGGAACGCCACCAGGAACTTCAGCGTCGACGTCCGGGCCAGCAGCGCCGCCGTGGTCAACCACGCGTCCTCGCACCACGTGCCGGTCGGCGTCAGCACGCCGGTGAACCCGTTGCGCTCGGCCGCCTGGGCGACCTGCGCCAGGTAGTCGATGTCCGGCTCGCGCATCGCCGCCGCACCGAGGGACCGGTTGGCGTGGAAGCGCTCGACGACGGTCCGGCCGTCGCCGGACGTGGGCAGGAACCAGTGCAGGACGACGCTCATGACAGTTCTCCCTGGAAGCGGGTGTCCACGAACTCCTCGAAGTCCACCTTGCCGGGCAGCGTGCCGTCCGCGGTGAACGCGTCGGCCAGTTCCTGCTCGGACGCGACCACCGCGCCGTCCAGCTTCACCGGCAGGTCGCCACCGCGCTCGACGGCGGCCCGCGCCACCTCGACCTTCAGCCCGGTCTCGGCGGCCCACACCGAGGCCCACTCCTCGCGGTGGGTGTCGGCCCACCGCTGCGCCCGGCTGACCCGCCGCACGAACTCCTTGACCGCGGCCTCCTTGCCCGGGTCGGCCAGCGCGGCGCGGCCGGCGACCTGGAACGTGTACCCGTTGGACTTGCCGCGCCCGTCGGTGAGCGCCCGCGCCCCGGCCTCCAGCTGCGCCTGCGAGGTGTAGGGGTCCCACACCGCCCACGCGTCCACGCGCTTCTGCGTGAACGCCGAGTAGGCGTCGGACGGCTGGAGGAAGTTCAGCGTCACGTCCTTGGTCGTCAGCCCGGCCGACGCGAGCGTCAGCAGGACCTGCCCGTGCGCCGAGCTGCCCTTGGCGACGGCGATGCTTCGCCCCTTCAGCTCCGGCACGGACTTCAGCGGCGAGTCGGCGGGCACCAGCAGGGCGTCGCCCTCCACGCTGCCCTGCGCGGCGTACACCGCGGCGATCTTCGCGTTGGCCGCCGCGGCGAAGATCGGCGGCGTGTTGCCGACGCCGCCCACGTCGATCGCGCCCGCCGACGCCGCTTCCAGCAGCGGCGGCCCGGACGTGAACGTCGACCACTCGATCCGGTACGGGAAGTCGTCCAGCAACCCGGCGGCGGTCAGCAGCGACTTCGAGCCGCCCTTCTGGTCACCGACCTTCAGCACGACCTCGCCACCGCCGGACGACTCCGCCGTGCCGCAGCCCGACAGCGCCAGCACCACGACCACCAGGGCACTAAGCAGCTTCGACATCGTCCACTCCCAGGTCCGACAGCACTTCCACCCGCAGGTCCGCGAAGGACGCGCGGCGCCGCGGTCGCGGCAGGTCGACGCGGTGCTCGGCCACGATCCGACCTTCGTCCAGCACCACGACCCGGTCGGCCAGCAGCAGGGCCTCGTCCACGTCGTGGGTCACGAACAGCACGGCGGGCCGGTGCTCCCGCCACAGCTGCTCGACCAGGTGGTGCATGGCGAGCCGGGTCAACGCGTCCAGCGCGCCGAACGGCTCGTCCAGCAGCAGCAGCTCGGGCTCGCGCACCAGGGCCCGCGCCAACGACACGCGCTGCGCCTCGCCGCCGGACAGCGTCGACGGCCACGCGTCGGCGTGACCGGACAGCCGCACCTCGGCCAGCGCGCGTTCGGCGACCGAGCGGTGCCAGTCCTTCGGGCGACCGGCCCCGCGCAAGCCGAGCGAGACGTTGCGCCACACCTTCCGCCACGGCAGCAGCCGGGGCTGCTGGAAGGCGACCGACACCCGGTCCGGCACCGAGAACGTCCCGCCGACCTCGTGGTCCAACCCCGCCAGGATCCGCAGCAACGTCGACTTCCCGCACCCGCTGCGCCCCAGCAGCGCCACGAACTCGCCGTCCGCGACCTCCAGGTCGAGCCCGTCCAGCACGCGCCGCGGCCCGAACTCCTTGACCAACCCCCGGATGCTCACCGCGCCCGCCACCGCAGCGCCCTCCTCTCCAGCGCGCGCACCAGCGCGTCCGTGGTCAGGCCGAGCAGCGCGTAGACCAGCAGGCCCACCACGACGATGTCGGTGCGCAGGAACTCGCGCGCGTTGTTGATCAGATAGCCGATGCCCGCGTCCGCGTTGACCTGCTCACCGACGATCAGCGACAACCACGCCGTGCCGAGCGCGATCCGCAGCCCCACCAGGGTCTGCGGCACGGCCGACGGCAGCACCACGTGCGCGACCCGCTCGAACCGGGTGTAGCCGAGCACCCGTGCGGCTTCCAGCAGGGTCGGGTCGGTCTGCCGGATGCCCGCGTGCAGGTTCAGGTACAGCGGGAACGCGACACCGGCCGCGACCAGCGCCAGCTTCGGCTCCTCCCCGATGCCGAACCACAGGATGAACAGCGGGACCAGGCCCAGGTGCGGCAACGTGCGCAGCATCTGCACCGGCGGGTCGAGCAGCCGTTCACCCCACCGGGACAGGCCGGACGCCAAGCCGAGCGCGCCACCGACGACCGCGCCGAGGACGAAGCCCACCGCGACCCGGCTCGACGACACCAGGAACGCGTCCACCAGCCGACCGTCCAGGACCAGCTCGTAACCGGACCGGAAGACGGTGACCGGCGACGCGAGCTTGTCCTCCGGCAGCACGCCGGCGCTGCTCAGGGCCTGCCACAGCAGGACCAGCCCGACGGGGCTCGCCCACCGCCGCAAATCGGGGAACCTGCGTTGTTTTGTGGCGGGCGCACGCGCCGGGACAATGGATTCCGGACGCGCGACGACACCCGCGGTGGAAATCGACACGGATTTCTCCCAGCGGAGCAGGAAACATCGGACGCGCTGATCAGCGAGTCAGAGTTTCGATATCCGGTCGGGAGAAGTCAACGCGTCCCGAATCATGAAAATACCTCCGGGGCCGATTGCCTCGGCCCCGGAGGTAGTCGTGGTGCGCGGTGCGGTGTCAGCCGAGCATGTCGTGGCGCACGATGGTCTGGTCGCGGCCGGGGCCGACGCCGATCGCGGACATGCGGGCCCCGGAGATCTCCTCCAGGTGCTCGACGTAGGCGCGCGCGTTCGCGGGCAGCTCCTCGAACGTGCGGCAGTGGCTGATGTCCTCGAACCAGCCCGGCAGCTCCTCGTACACCGGCACGGCGTGGTGCACGTCGGTCTGCGTCATCGGCATCTCGTCGACCCGCTCGCCGTCGATCGTGTAGCCCACGCAGACCGGGACCTTCTCCAGGCCCGACAGCACGTCCAGCTTGGTGAGGAAGTAGTCGGTGATGCCGTTGACCCGCGTCGCGTACCGGGCGATCACCGCGTCGAACCAGCCGGTGCGCCGGGAGCGCCCGGTGGTCACGCCGAACTCGCCACCGGTCTTGCGCAGGTGCTCGCCCATCTCGTCGTTCAGCTCGGTCGGGAACGGCCCCGAACCCACCCGGGTCGTGTAGGCCTTCAGGATCCCGATCACCGTGGTGATCTTCGTCGGCCCGATGCCCGAGCCGGCGCTGGCGCCGCCCGAGGTCGGGTTCGACGAGGTCACGAACGGGTAGGTGCCGTGGTCCACGTCGAGCAGGGTGCCCTGCGAGCCCTCCAGCAGGACCGTCTCGCCGCGCTCCAGCGCCTCGTTGAGCAGCAGGCGGGTGTCCGCGATGCGGGAGGTGAACTTCGTGCCGTGCTCCAGCACGCTGTCCACGACCTGCTCGGGGTCGAGCGCCTTGCGGTTGTAGACCTTGACCAGCACCTGGTTCTTGAAGTCCAGGGCGGCTTCGACCTTCTGCCGGAGGATCTTCTCGTCCAGCAGGTCCTGCGCGCGCACGCCGACGCGGGCGATCTTGTCCTGGTAGCACGGGCCGATGCCGCGACCGGTCGTGCCGATCTTGGACTTGCCCAGGTACCGCTCGGTGACCTTATCGATGGCCACGTGGTACGGCATGATCAAGTGGGCGTCCGCGGAGATGAGCAGCTTGCTGGTGTCGACGCCCTGCTCGTCGAGGCCGGCCAGCTCCTCCAGGAGCACGCCGGGGTCGACCACGACGCCGTTGCCGATGACGCTGGTCACGCCGGGGGTGAGGATGCCGGAGGGAATGAGGTGCAGGGCGAACTTCTGGCCGTCGGGCAGCACGACGGTGTGACCCGCGTTGTTCCCGCCCTGGTACCGGACCACCCACTGCACCCGGTCACCGAGCAGGTCGGTGGCCTTGCCCTTGCCCTCATCGCCCCACTGGGCACCGATCAGCACGACGGCCGGCATGTGAAACTCCAAGCGGTTGGACGGGTAAGAGAGCCGAATGCCTGCGACGGCCGAGCCGTCATCTGGACGGCTGTTGAGGGTAGACCAGGAGATGAAGGTGCGCGGAATCGTGCTGGCCTGCGGAAACTCGCAGTCGCCAATGATCACGGACGGTGACCGTTTCGAGGTGCGCCGAACGGCCGCACGGCCCGGAAAAGCCGAGGTGGACGCCGTTCTCGCCGAACCGGGTGATAAACGTCTCGTCGTGCACGGCACGGACGCCGACCTCAACGCGGTGGTGCTGCGGCTGCTGCGCGGCGAGCGGCTGGCCGACGTGCCGCTCGGGTACGTGCCCACCGACCCGGCGTCCGAGGTGGCCCGGCTGTGGGGCCTGCCGACCGACACCGGGCGCGCGCTCGACCTCGCCCTGTCCGGTGAACCCGACCGGGTGCCGCTCGTCCGCGACGACGTCGGCGGCGTGCTCGTCGGCCTCGGCTCGCTCGGCCCGGTGCGCGGCGTCGGCTACGGCGACGACACGGTCGTGCTGCGCGGCCAGGCGTCCCGGCTGGAGGTCACGCCGGACCCGGACGGCGGGCCGGGACTGGTGGTGCGCGTCATCCACAAGCGGCTGTTCGGGCGGAAGGTCACCAGCACGGCGGCACGCGCGTTCCAACTGGGCTGCCTGGCCGTCCAGGTGAACTCGGACGGGGTCGCGCACCCGCGCCCGATGACCAAGTGGACCTGGTACCGCCACACGGAGGACTTGCGGCTGATCCGCGGGGTGCAGTGACGGAGAATTTTTCTCCCCCGCCATTCAGGCGTCACGCGAAAGCGTTGTAACGGAAGGAGAATTGACCCAAGGTAATTCCGACAGCTTCCAACTAGGAAGGTCGGAACTATGTCAACGGTCAACAAATCGCGATTCACCTCCCTGCGGCTTCCGGCTCTTTCCCTGCTCCTGGCTGGTGCGCTGGCCGTCGGCCTGGTCACCCCCGCCCAGGCGACGCCGCCGAACATCCCGAGCACCGCTACCGCGCTCTCGGAGCTGGCCGCCCTGCGGGTCGCCGGCGAAGGCTCCACGAGCGGCTACTCGCGCGACCTGTTCCCGCACTGGAGCACCGTCTCGGGCGCCTGCAACACCCGGGAGGCGGTGCTCAAGCGCGACGGCACGAACGTGGTCACCGACTCCAGCTGCGCGGCCACGTCCGGCCGCTGGTACAGCCCGTACGACGGAGCGACCTGGACCCAGGCGTCCGACCTCGACATCGACCACGTCGTGCCGCTGGCCGAGGCGTGGCGCTCCGGCGCGTCGTCGTGGACCACGTCCCGGCGCGAGTCGTTCGCCAACGACCTGGCCGGCCCGCAGCTGATCGCCGTCACCGACAACGTCAACCAGGCCAAGGGCGACCAGGACCCGGCCCTGTGGAAGCCTCCGCTGACCTCGTACTGGTGCACCTACGCGAAGATGTGGACGCGTTCGAAGTACAAGTGGGGTTTGACGGTGAACTCCGCGGAGAAGACTGCACTGCAGAGCATGCTCGGGAGGTGCTGACGACCGATGGCAGACCTGTCTTCCGCATTCGTGGCCGGACCGGGTGGCGTGATGACCGACGAGGTCGGCGTGGTGACCGGTGACCTGGAACTGCGCACCACGCTGGACGGCGGCGCCCTGCGCGCCTCGGTCCGGTACGAGGGTGCGGAGGAGTGGTACGCCGTCACCGGCGCCTCGTGCCGGCTGGCCGACCCGCGTGACCACGAGGCGGTGCACGCCGTCCTGCTCGGCGTGCTGAACCGCCCGAAGGGCTAGGTGTCGTCGCCGCCCTCGCCTCAGCGCAAGGGCGGCAACGACTCCGCCGCCTCCGCCCGCGACAGCCCGGTGGCCTGCAGCAGGTCCACGGCCACCGAGCGGATCTGGGCCAGCACCACCTTCGTGGAGAACCCCTCGCCGCCCAACCGGTCCGTGGTCGCGGAAGCGGCCGCGCAGATCGCCGCGCGCGCCCGCTTCGGCTCCTCGCCCCGCCCCAGCTCCGCCCGCAGCACGTCCACCGCGTCGGCGTACTGCCGCAGCACGTCGGGCAGCACGTCCGGCATCCGCTCGCCGTCCCGCAACGCCGCCAACGCCCGCCTGGCCAGCACCCTGGTGTTGCGCAGGGCGTAGTCCACCGGCGTGGCCGCCGTCTCGTACCGGCCCAGCTCGTGCCGCCTGCGCCAGCGGATCGGCGCGATGGTGGCGATCTCGCCGCCGGTCTTCAACGCCGACGCGAACTCGTCCACCGCCTCTTGGCTGCCGCGCAGCCGCGCCAGCACGCCGGCGGCCTGCACGGCGTCCTGGTCGGACACCGCGTCGGCCACCCCGCGCAACGCCTGGGTCAGCTCACCCAGCACGGCCTTGGCCTGCCGGTGCGCCACGGTCAGCGGGTTCGCCGGCAGCAGCGCCGCCACCGCGAGCCCCACCAGGCCGCCGACCAGCGCGTCCACCATCCGGTCCAGCCCGCCGCCCGCGCTGGGCGGCAGCAGGGTCGCGACCAGCACCGCCGACGAGCCGGACTGCAAGGCGATCACCGCGCCGCCGTCCAGCAGCACGGCCGTCGACATCGCCAGCCCCACGACCAGCGCGATCTGCCACGCCCCGGACCCGATCACCGCGATCAGCACGTCACCGACCCCGACGCCCACGGACACGCCGACGACCAGCTCCACGACGCGCCGCAGCCGCTGCCCCAGCGACACGCCGAGGCAGACGACGGCGGCGATCGGCGCGAAGAACGGGTGCGCGTGGCCGACCACCTCGGTGGCGACCAGCCAGGACAGCCCGGCGGCGAGCGCGGCCTGCCCGATCGGCAGGGCCGTGCTCCGCCACCGCCTCAGCCTGCGCGCCACCTCGTCGCGCACGGCCACCACGCGCTCAGCCCAGGCCGAGGGCGGACGGCGCCGCGGGGTCGCTGTCGCCGAGGAACTTCCGGCACCGCTCGTACTCCTCGGTCTCGCCGATCTCGTCGGCGGCCCGCGCCAGCGCCGCCAGGGCGCGCAGGAAGCCCTGGTTGGCGCGGTGCGACCACGGCACCGGCCCGTGGCCCTTCCAGCCCGCGCGGCGCAGCTGGTCGAGGCCGCGGTGGTAGCCGGTGCGGGCGAACGCGTAGCCGGCGACGGGGTCGCCGGTCTGCAACGCCCGCTCCGCGAGCAGCGCCCACGCCTCGCTGAAGTCGGGGTAGGCGCGGACGATCTTGGCCGGGTCGGTGCCGGCCTCGGCGGCGGCCTGCGCCTCCGGGCGGTCGGGCAGCAACGTGGGTTCGGGACCGAGCAGGTTCTCCATGCGGTCAGCTTAGAAATACCCGCGCCACGGCAGCGACCAGTGCCAGCACCAGCGCGGTGACGATGACGCCGGCGACGACCCTCTTGCCCATGGGAGTGCTCCTCGTTCTCAGTCGACTCTCAGGCGGCACCCTTCCCCGTGAGGGCCGTTCGGAGCAACGACCATCACCTGTTCGCATGAGTCCGGCACCGAATATGCTGGTCGTCGCAGCCCCTAGGGGATGTCCCTGGAAATACCAGGGCGGGTCACCCTTCCAGCGACCCCGGGCGAGACGCATCATGGGCGGGTGAACATGGGGGTTACCAAGCGCGTCGCGCACTTCCGCGACCAGTACTGGGAGCGCGGCGAGCCGGGGCGCGAGACGCCGCCCGCTCTCGTCGCCGGGCTCTACAAGCTCTGGCTGCTCGGTCTGCTGCTCAAGCTGATCGGCTCCTCGTGGGACGTGGCGTGGCACTTCAAGTGGCTGCGCGACGAGCTGGCGCCACCACACATGATCAACACCGTGGGCACGGTGATCGTGGTCGGGTTGACGCTGTTCCACACCTACACCGGCTACGGCGCGGACCGGACGGCGCTGCGGCTGATGCAGTGGGGCACCGGCGTCTTCCTGGTCGCGCTGCCCATCGACCTGATCAACCACCGGATCAACGGCCTCGACATCACGTCGTGGAGCGGGTCGCACGCCCTGCTGTACCTGGGCACCGCGATCATGCTCGCGGGCGCGGTCCGCGGGTGGATCAAGCACTTCCCGGCCGGTGGCCGGTGGCGGGTGCTCGGCCTGGCGGGGCTGTGGTTCTTCTTCCTGGAGAACATGTGGTTCCCCAACCAGCACCAGGAGTACGGGGTGCTGGAGATCGCCTCCTGGGACCGCGGCGACCCGTACGCCGAACCGAGCCTGCTGCAGTTCGCCGCCGACCAGATCGGCCGACCCGTCGACCGCGCGTCCATCGTGCAGTTCTCGCTGCCGATCCCCGACTGGGTCTACCCGGTGTGGGGCCTGGTCGCGGCGGCCCTCGTGCTGGTCGTCGCCCGGCGCACGATCGGCACGCCGTGGGCCGCGACGGCGGTCGCGGGCGCCTACGTCGCCTACCGCCTGCTGGTCTGGCCGCTGCTCGGCATCGCGGACTTCCCCCTGTCGGCCGTGCCGGTGTTCGTGCTGCTCATCGGCCTGGCCGTGGACGTCGCGCACCTGGGCCGGGTGCCCGCGCCAGTGGCCGCGATCCTCGGTTCGGCCGCCGTCACGGGCCTGGGCTACGGCGGGATCTGGGTGCAGCAGTCGCTGGACGCCGCGCCGCCGATCCTCTACCCGTCCGCCGCGGTGACGTTCGTGGCGCTGGCCGCCCTGTGGCTGGTCGCGGACCGGCTCACGGTGGGGTTGGCCCCCCGACGACCACTGGTGACCGCCTGATTCTGCTCGACCCCGTTCCCCCCGAGGATCGACCGGGTGCAACCCGAACCCTTGGGGGGAACTATCATGCGCGGACTCCTCCGCACGACGGCGGCCGCGGTCCTGGCCCTGTCCCTGACCGCGACGACCGCGGGCCTCGCCGGCGCCACCGCACCGGACCGGCTCACCGGGGCGGTCGACCGGGCGCTGGCGGCGGGCGTGCCCGGCGTCGTCGTCCGGGTGGACGACGGGCGCGGCCGACCGGTCGAGGCGGTCCGGCAGGCCCGCTGGACGCTGTCGGACCACCGCCTGCGGTCCGGTGACGAGTTCAAGGTGGCGTCCAACACCAAGACCGCGTCCGCCACCCTCGTCCTGCAGCTCGTCGCGGAGGGCCGGCTCGGCCTGGACGACCCGCTGCGGCGGTGGCTGCCGGGCGTGGTGCCGAACGACTCCGCGATCACGCTGCGGGTGCTGCTCAACCAGACCAGCGGCCTGTTCGACTACGTGGACGACCCGCGCCTGCTCGGCCTGCTCACCGGGCAGGCCCCGCGGGCGTGGTCGCCGGCCGAGCTGGTCGCGGTGGCCGTGTCGCACCCGCCGCTGTTCGCGCCCGGCGAGCGGTGGGACTACAGCAACACCAACTACACGCTCATCGGCATGGTCCTGGAGGCCGCGACCGGCCGGTCGTACGCCGAGCTGGTCGAGCAGCGCGTCATCCGACCGCTCGGCCTTCGGCACACCTACCTGGCCACCGGCACGGGGTTCCGCGGCCGGCACGCCCACGGGTACGAGCCGGACGCCGAGCACCTCGGCCCGCTGCTCCCGCCCGGCACGCCCGTCGGCGACGGCTTCGCGGGCCCCCGGCACCACGAGCACGTCGACGTCACCGGGCTCGACCTCAGCCCGGCGTGGGCCGCGGGCGGCCTGGTGTCCACGGCGGAGGACTGGGACAGGTTCCTCACCGCGCTGATGTCCGGCCGGCTGGTCCCGCGGCACCTGCTCGCGCAGATGCGCGACGCGGTGCCCCAGGGCGACGGCAGCGGCGACGGCTACGGCCTCGGCGTCATGGAGGTGCACACGTCCTGCGGCACGGTGTGGGGCCACTCCGGCGGCTTCCCGGGCTACCGCAGCCACAACTACACCGACGCCTCCGGCACCCGCACCGCCACCGTGCTGATGACCACGACGTTCGCCCTGGCCGCACCGGACGCGGCGGCGGCGCAGCGCGAGCTGGTGGACGCCGCGGTCTGCCGCATGCACGGCAGGTAGGACGCCGCACGGCAGGCAGGACGCGGAACGGCCCCCTCCGAACCCGGAGGGGGCCGTTCGCCGTGCGGGACGTCTCAGCCGGCGATCATGCGGCCGGACGACTTCAGGTGCTCGCACGCCTGGGCGATGCGGGCGGCCATGCCCTGCTCGGCGGCCTTCAGGTAGGACCGCGGGTCGTAGGCCTTCTTGTTGCCGACCTCGCCGTCGATCTTCAGCACGCCGTCGTAGTTGGCGAACATGTGACCCACGATCGGCCGGGTGAACGCGTACTGCGTGTCCGTGTCGATGTTCATCTTGATCACGCCGTAGGTCACCGCCTCGTGGATCTCCTCCAGCAGCGAGCCGGAGCCGCCGTGGAAGACCAGGTCGAACGGCTTGGAGCCGGCCGGCAGGCCCAGCTTCTCGGCCACCACGTCCTGACCCTGCTTGAGGATCTCCGGGCGCAGCTTCACGTTGCCCGGCTTGTACACGCCGTGCACGTTGCCGAACGTCGCCGCGACCAGGTAGCGGCCCTTCTCACCGGCACCGAGGGCGTCCACCGTCTTCAGGTAGTCCTCGGGGGAGGTGTACAGCTTCTCGTTGATCTCGTGCGCGACGCCGTCCTCCTCGCCGCCGACGACGCCCACCTCGATCTCGAGGATGATCTTCGCCTTGGCGGTGAGGTCGAGCAGCTCGGAAGCGATCTTCAGGTTCTCGTCCAGCGGCACGGCCGAGCCGTCCCACATGTGCGACTGGAACAGCGGGTTGAGCCCGCGGTCCACCCGCTCCTGGCTGATCGCGATGAGCGGCCGGACGTAGCCGTCGAGCTTGTCCTTCGGGCAGTGGTCGGTGTGCAGCGCGATGTTCACCGGGTACTTCTCGGCGACAACGTGCGCGAACTCCGCCAGCGCAACCGCGCCGGTCACCATGTCCTTGACCTTGGTGCCCGAGGCGAACTCGGCACCACCGGTCGAGACCTGGATGATCCCGTCGCTCTCGGCTTCCGCGAATCCACGGAGGGCCGCGTTGAGGGTCTCGGACGAGGTGACGTTGATCGCGGGGTAGGCGAACTCGTTCGCCTTCGCGCGGTCGAGCATCTCGGCGTAGACCTCGGGGGTTGCGATGGGCATCTGTGGGTCCTCCTCGGGTGCCCGGAACGCGGTGTCGGCAGCATCCTACGGGCACCGCCCGGCAAGAGAAGATGATCAACGGCATAGTGGTGTCATGGCGATCGCACGGTGGAACGGCGAGATCATCGCCGAGAGTGACAAGACCGAGATGGTGGAGGGGAACCACTACTTCCCCAAGGAGTCGGTGCGGGCCGAGTACCTCAAGCCGTCGGACACGACGACGGTCTGCCCCTGGAAGGGCACGGCCAGCTATTACACCCTCCAGGTGAACGGCGAGGACAACGCCGACGCCGCGTGGTACTACCCGCAGCCGAAGTCGGCGGCGGCCAACATCAAGGACCACGTGGCGTTCTGGAAGGGCGTCGAGGTGTCCGACAACTAGGGCCCGCGACGGGGCCCGCAGCGCGGGTGCCCGACCGCGGCTAGTCCCGCACCGCGGCCGCGAGGTCGCGCAACGCCCGCTGGGCGTCGGGGGCGCCGACCACCTGGACGGCCCCGGGGGGGGCGCCCCCCCCGCGGCGGTCAGGCCAGGGCGGCCAGGGCGGCGTGCACCATCACCCGCACGCCGACCAGCAGGGCCCGTTCGTCCAGGTCGAAGGTGGGCTGGTGGAGGTCCTTCTGCTTGCTCACGCCGTCCCAGACGCCCAGGCGGGCGAACGAGCCGGGCACGTGCTCCAGGTACCAGCCGAAGTCCTCGCCGCCGGAGGACTGCTCGGTCCCCGCCAGCGCGTCCTCGCCCAGCGCCGCCTCGACGCCGGCGCGCAGGAGCATCGTGCTCTCCCGGTCGTTCACCACCGGCGGGACGCCGCGCCGGTGGTGCAGGTCGAAGCCGACGCCGGTCGGCGCCAGCAGCGCACCCACCAGCTCCTTGATCAACGGCTCCAGCTCGGCCCAGATGTCGCGGTCGCCGGTGCGCAGGGTGCCGCGCAGCACGCCGTCCTGCGGCACGGCGTTGGGCGCTTCACCCGCGTGCACCGCGCCCCACACCAGCACGGTCCCCGAACGGGGGTCCACGCGGCGTGACAGCAGCCCCGGCAGGCCCGTGATCACGGTGCCCAGGGCGTGCACGAGGTCCGCCGTGAGGTGCGGCCGGGACGTGTGGCCGCCGGGGGACGTCAGGCGCAGCTCCAGCATGTCGCTGGCCGAGGTGATCGCCCCGATCCGGGTGCCGATCCGGCCGACCTCCAGGCGCGGGTCGCAGTGCAGCCCGAAGATGCGCTCCACCCCGTCCAGACCGCCCGCGGCCAGCACGTCCAGCGCGCCGCCGGGCATGACCTCCTCGGCGGGCTGGAACACCAACCTCACCCGACCGGGTAGTTCGGTGGCCGAGGCCAGCGCCAGCGCGGCGCCCAGCAGCACGGTGGTGTGCGCGTCGTGGCCGCACGCGTGCGCGACGTTGTCCACAGTGGACGAGTACGGCAGGCCGGTGTTCTCCGGCAGCGGCAGGGCGTCGATGTCCGCGCGCAGCGCCACGCAGCGCGGCCCGGAGCCGACGTCGCAGACCAGGCCCGTCCCACCGGGCATGATGCGCGGCTTGAGGCCGGCCGAGCGCAGCACGCCCGCGATCAGCTCCGTGGTGGCGTACTCGTGCCGGGACAGCTCGGGGTGCGCGTGGAAGTGCCGCCGCCAGGCGACGACCTCGGAGGCGTTCGCCGCCAGCCAGTCGTCCAGCCACGAGGGTCCGCGACCCTCACCCCGATCATCCACAGGGGCAATGCTGACCCCGCGATCGGTCAACAGCACCTCGGCACCCTCCTCCGGCAGACGCGAGTCCAGAACCGTCATGCCGCACCCGCCAACAGTCGAGAACGCTGCGCACCGTCGGTGGCAGCGGAAATGGTGGTCCAGGCGAGGGCGAGCGCCCCGTCGAGCACTGCTCGGTCGGCGGAGGCCGACGCACAGGCGGTCGCGAACTCGATTTGGTGGTTCACCGCGTCTCCGCAGTCGATGGCGATGGTCGGGTGGATGGCCGGCAGCGCACGGGTGATGTTGCCCATGTCGGTGCTGCCGATCTTCTCCTTGAGCTCCTGCTCGGGGCTCAACGGATGCCGGCCCAGCTCGGTCGCGGCCCGCCGGTAGGCGTCCGCGAGCCACGGGTCCGGGCTCAGCTCGGCGTACACCGGCGAGACCTTGACGACCTCGTGCGTGCAGCCGGTCGCCACCGCACCCGCCTGGAAGCAGCGGTTGATCCGCTGCTCCAGCCGGCGCAGCGACTCCAGGTCGTCGGCGCGCAGGTCGAACATGGCCGACGTGTGCGCGGGGACCACGTTCGGCACGGTGCCGCCGCGGGTGACGATGCCGCTGACCATCTGGCCCGGTTCCAGGTGCTGGCGGGCCAGGCCGATGGCGACCTGCGCCACGGTGATCGCGTCGGCGGCGTTCACGCCCAGGTGGGGCGCGGCGGCGGCGTGCGACGGCTTGCCGGTGTAGGTGACCTCGACGTCGGTGATGGCGAGCGATCGTGCGGCGACGGCCTCGTAGGGGGCCGGGTGCACCATCATGGAGAACGCCACGTCGTCGAATACCCCGCGTTCGAGCATCAGCACCTTGCCGCCGCCGACCTCTTCGGCGGGGGTGCCGATCACCCGGACGGTGAGGTCCAGCTCGTCGGCCAGGTCGCGCAGCGCGAGGGCCGCGCCGGTGGAGGCCGCGGCGATGACGTTGTGCCCGCACGCGTGGCCGACCTCGGGCAGCGCGTCGTACTCCGCGCACAGGCCGAGCACCAGCTCACCGGACCCGAACGAGGCGGTGAACGCCGTCTCCAGGTCCGCGACGCCGCGCTCGACCTCGAAGCCCTCGGCGGCCAGCAGGTCAGCGACCTTGGCGGCGCTGCGGTGCTCGGCGAACGCCTGCTCGGGCTCCGCGTGGATGCTGCGGGAGAGGTCTACCAGCGCAGTGGAGTACCGCTCGACGGCCGAGCGCGTGCTCATCTTGAAGTCGGTACCCATTTGCGTCCATCCTGCATCACGGTCCGGCGGGCACGGCGCACCCCTGGTTGATCAACCGGCAACCGGTCGCGGGGCTGCGCCGAGCGGTGACCGGGTTTCGGTCAGACCGATCAGGTCAGCAGGGCGATGCTATGAGGCGTCCTCGGATCGCCCCTCGGGCTCCCACCAGGTGGGAATCACCCGGACTTGCGCCCCGCCCTCCACTTCGACCACCGCTTCTTGTTACGCCAGTACACGAGGGCGAACAACAGCACCGCGATACCACCGAGCCACAACTTCCTGCGGGTCTCGCCGCTGGACGCGGGTGCGGGTTGCTGCTCCTTCGGCGCGTCGATGTCCGGTCCGGGCGGCACGGTCCCGCCGGGCTCCAGCGTGCCGCCGGGGGCCAAGGTCTCCGTCGGCTGGGCCGCGACGTGGCCGGTGACCTGCGACGACGTCGCAGCGACCCCTGTGCCCGACACGGTGAGGACACCGGTCAGCACGAACAGGCACACCGCGAGCACAGATCGCCACATGGTCGCCAAGCCTAGCTACCGCCTGTCGTGGTTACCACTGTCAGTGGTCATCCAAACCGGTGTTCGTTCACGTGCTGTGAACGAAAAGGCGCGGTCAGGCGCGGTGGACACCCTGTCGGAACGCTTCGAGGATGCGTTCGGCGGCCAGCGTGGCGGTCAGCTCTCCGTCACGCACCTGCCGCTCGACCTCGGGCACGAGCGAGCGCACCGCGGGCGCCTCGCGCAGGCTCGTCAGCAGCTGGTCGTTCACCATGGCCCAGGTCCACTCGACCTGCTGGCGCCGCCGCCGCTCGGCCAGCCCGCCCGCCGCCTCCAGCGTCTCGCGGTGCTTGGTGACCTGCTGCCAGACGGTGTCCAGCCCGGTGCCGTCCAGGCCGCTGCACGTGAGCACGGGCGGGTGCCACACGGCGTCGTGCGGGCGCAGCAGGCGCAGCGCCCCGGCCAGCTCGCGGGCGGCCCTGCGGGCGTCCAGCTCGTGCGGGCCGTCGGCCTTGTTGACCGCGATCACGTCGGCCAGCTCCAGCACGCCCTTCTTGATGCCCTGGAGCTGGTCGCCGGTGCGGGCGAGGGTGAGGAACAGCGAGCAGTCCGTCATGTTCGCCACGGCGACCTCGGACTGGCCCACGCCGACCGTCTCGACCAGCACCACGTCGTACCCGGCGGCCTCGACCAGCACGATCGACTCGCGGGTGGCCTTGGTGACGCCGCCGAGCGTGCCGGAGGTCGGTGACGGCCGGATGAACGCCGCCGGGTCGACCGCGAGCCGCGCCATGCGGGTCTTGTCGCCCAGGATCGAGCCGCCGGTGCGGGTGGACGACGGGTCGACCGCCAGCACGGCCACCCGGTGACCGCGCTCGGTGAGCATCGAGCCGAACGCGTCGATGAACGTCGACTTCCCGACGCCGGGCACGCCGGTGATGCCGACGCGGTGCGCGGCGCCCGAGTGCGGCAGCAGCTCGACCAGCAGTTCCTGCGCCGACGCCCGGTGGTCCGGGCGCGTGGACTCGACCAGCGTGATGGCCCGCGCGAGCGTGCCGCGGTTGCCCGCCAGCACGCCCTTGGCGTACTCGCCGACGTCGACCGGCCTAGCCATCGTGTCCCGGCTGGTCGGCGGCCGTCGTGTCGTGGCCCAGCTGCTCGGCCAGCTTGCGCAGCAGGTCGCCCGCCGCGTCCGCGATGACCGTGCCGGGCGGGAAGATCGCCGCCGCGCCCGCCTCGCGCAGCGCGTCGAAGTCCTGCGGCGGGATCACGCCGCCGACCACGATCATGATGTCGTCGCGGCCCATCTCCGCCAGCGCCGAGCGCAGCGCGGGCACCAGCGTGAGGTGACCGGCGGCCAGCGACGACACGCCGACGATGTGCACGTCGGCCTCGACGGCCTGGCGCGCGACCTCGTCGGGGGTCTGGAACAGCGGGCCGACGTCCACGTCGAAGCCCAGGTCCGCGAACGCGGTCGCGATGACCTTCTGGCCGCGGTCGTGCCCGTCCTGGCCCATCTTGGCGACGAGGATGCGCGGGCGGCGGCCCTCGGCCTCGGCGAACGCCTCCACCACCTCGCGGGTGGCGTTCACGTTGGACACCGACCCGGCCTCCTCCCGGTACACGCCGGTGATGGTGCGGATCTGGGCGGAGTGCCTGCCCCACACCTTGGCCAGCGCCTCGGATATCTCGCCCACGGTCGCCTTGGCGCGGGCCGCGACGATGGCCAGCTCCAGCAGGTTGCCGTCCGAGCCGGCCGCGTTCGTCAGCGCGTGCAGCGCACCGTCCACCGCGGACTGGTCGCGCTCCTCGCGCAGCCGGGCGAGCTTGGCCAGCTGCCGGCCGCGCACCCCGGCGTTGTCGACCTTGAGCACGTCGATCTTCTCGTCGAACTCCACCTGGTACTTGTTCACGCCGATCACCGGCTGCCGACCGGAGTCGATGCGCGCCTGGGTGCGCGCCGCGGCCTCCTCGATGCGCAGCTTCGGGATGCCCGCGTCGATGGCCCGGGCCATCCCGCCCGCGGCCTCGACCTCGGTGATGTGCGACCACGCGCGGTGCGCCAGGTCGTGCGTGAGGCGCTCGACGAACGCGCTGCCGCCCCACGGGTCGATCACCCGCGTGGTGCCCGACTCCTGCTGGAGCAGCAGCTGGGTGTTGCGGGCGATGCGCGCGGAGAAGTCGGTGGGCAGCGCCAGCGCCTCGTCCAACGCGTTGGTGTGCAAGGACTGCGTGTGCCCCTGGGTCGCGGCCATCGCCTCGACGCACGTGCGGGCGACGTTGTTGAACACGTCCTGCGCGGTCAGCGACCAGCCCGAGGTCTGGCAGTGCGTGCGCAGGGACAGCGACTTGGGCGACTTGGGGTCGAAGGTCTTCACCAGCTTCGCCCACAGCAGCCGGGCGGCGCGCATCTTGGCGACTTCCATGAAGAAGTTCATGCCGATCGCCCAGAAGAACGACAGCCGCGGCGCGAACGCGTCGACGTCCAGCCCCGCGTCACGGCCCGCGCGCAGGTACTCCACGCCGTCCGCGAGCGTGTACGCCAGCTCCAGGTCGGCCGTCGCGCCCGCTTCCTGCATGTGGTAGCCGGAGATGGAGATGGAGTTGAACTTCGGCATCCGCCGCGAGGTGAACGCGAAGATGTCGGAGATGATCCGCATCGACGGCTGCGGCGGGTAGATGTAGGTGTTGCGGACCATGAACTCCTTGAGGATGTCGTTCTGGATGGTCCCCGCGAGCTGCTCGGGCGCCACCCCCTGCTCCTCGGCCGCCACCACGTACAGGGCCAGGACCGGCAGCACGGCGCCGTTCATGGTCATCGACACGCTCATCCGGTCCAGCGGGATGCCGTCGAACAGCCGGCGCATGTCGTAGATCGAGTCGATGGCCACGCCCGCCATGCCCACGTCGCCCGCCACGCGCGGGTGGTCGGAGTCGTAGCCGCGGTGGGTGGCCAGGTCGAACGCGACCGAGAGGCCCTTCTGCCCGGCCGCGAGGTTGCGGCGGTAGAAGGCGTTGGACTCCTCGGCGGTGGAGAACCCGGCGTACTGCCGGATGGTCCACGGCTGGTTGACGTACATCGTCGGGTACGGGCCGCGCAGGAACGGCGCGATGCCCGGGTAGGTGGCCAGGAAGTCGAGGCCCTCGGTGTCGGCGGCGGTGTAGAGGGGTTTGACGCCGATGCCCTCGGGCGTCTCCCACGTCAACGCGTCCGCGCCCTTGCCGGTCGCCTCCTGCAACGCGTCCTGCCACTGGGAGGAGGACGGGGCGGCGGTGGGCTCACCGAGGTCGACGTCGGCGAAGTTCGGGATCATCGCTGGACTCCAAGCGCGTCGAACGTGTGCTCCAGCACTTCCAGCGCCGGGCAGCCGGTGAACACGTACTCGTCGATCTCCGCGTCCGATTCCCTGCCCGCCAGCAGGATCCGCTCCGCGCCCGCCGCGCGCAGCGCCTCGGCGACGGGTGCGGCGAGCTCGGCGTAGCTCTTCTCGCTGCCGCACAGGCACGCGATCCGCGCGCCGCTCTCGCGGAACCGCGCCACCACGTCGTCCGCGGTCGCGGTGGCGCCCGCGTGGGGCGTCTCGATGCCGCCCGCCTGGAACAGGTTCGCGGCGAACGTGGCCCGCGCGGTGTGCGCGGCGACCGGGCCGAGGGTCGCCAGGAACACCTTCGGGCGTTGCGGGCTCGCGTCGGCCGCGTCCCGCAGCGCCTCGTAGTCCTGGGCGTAGCGGACGCGCGGCAGGCCTCCGCCCGGTTCCTGCGGCGACGGCGGCCGGACCACCGGCTGCTCACCGACGTCCGGGAACTCGCTGACGCCGGTGATCGCGTCCGACCGGTCGGCCAGGTTCGCCCGGCGCTGCTCCCAGGTGGCCGCGATCCGGTCGGTGACCAGCCCGAACGCCGCGGGCAGCCCGCCCGCGGCCTCGATCTCCCGGAACCACTCCCACGCGGCGCGCGCGAGGTCCTCGGTGAGCCGCTCCACGTACCAGGAGCCGCCCGCCGGGTCGATCACGCCGGCCAGCTTCGACTCCTCCAGCAGCAGCGACTGGGTGTTGCGGGCGATGCGCCGGGAGAAGTCGTCCGACAGGCCGATGGCGTGGTCGAACGGCAGCACGGTCACCGCGTCCGCGCCGCCGAGGCCCGCGCCGAAGCAGGCGACGGTGGTGCGCAGCATGTTCACCCACGGGTCGCGCCTGGTCATCATCGCGGGCGACGTCACCGCGTGCTGCGCCTGCGGGCTGGGTGCGCCGGCGACCTCCGTGACCCGCGCCCACAGCCGGCGCGCGGCCCGGAACTTGGCGATGGTGAGGAACTGGTCGGCCGTCGCCGCGTACCGGAACTCCAGCAGCCGCGCGGCTTCCGCGACGGTCAGCCCCGCCCCGGTCAGGTGCCGCAGGTAGGCGACGCCGGCCGCGAGGGACGCGCCGAGCTCCTGGGCGTCCGAGCCGCCCGCCTCGTGGAAGGGCAGGCCGTCCACCACGACCAGGCGCACTCCGGGGAACCCGCGGGCCTTGCCGAGCAGGTCGGTGACCGCGTCGAGGTCGGCGGGCTGCCCGGTGCGCGCCTGGACGCCCAAGGGGTCCGCGCCGACGTTGCCGCGCACCTCGCTCGCGAGCACCGGCCGCTGGTCCCACACGCGCAGCACGGCGCGGCCCGCGGCCAGGAAGTCCGCGCCCGCGTCGACCACGACCGGCGCGAGGTCCAGGTAGACGTCGGCCAGCACGTCGTCGTAGGTCGACGGGTCGATCCCCTTGAGCCACAGCGACGTGACGCCGTTCTCCAGGTCGGCCACCACCGCCTCGCGGTCCGCGACCCGGTGCTGCTGGCGGACGTCCCAGCCCTTCACCGCGCCCTGCGGACGACCGCCGCGGGTGAACGGGGCCAGGCCCGGGAAACCGGCGTCGGGCGCCCGGTCGGCCGCGGTGTACAGCGGCTGCACGTCGATGCCGTCGTAGGTGGTGGTGATCAGCGACCCGAAGTCCGCACCCGACTTGCGCAGCACGCCCTGGACCAGGTCCAGCCACTGCTCGCGGTCAGGGGTGGGGAACTCGGCGGCCAGCGCCAACTCGCCCGACGGGTCCATCATGCTCCGCAGTGTTACTCACGAGTATTACGACGGCTATGTGAGGTTCACCGCCGTGAACGATGCAGACGCCAGTCTTCCACGCTGGTGAATGATGGCGCAGTGGAAACGGAGCGACTGATCGCCGGCCGCTACCGCCTCCGGCACGTGCTGGGGCGCGGGTCGATGGGCACGGTGTGGGCCGCGCACGACGAGGTGCTGCGGCGGGACGTCGCGGTCAAGGAGATCCTGCGCCCGGCGGGGACGCCGGACGACGAGGCGGAGGTGCTTCGGGAACGCACCCTGCGCGAGGCCCGTTCGGCGGCGGCGCTCGCGCACCCGAACCTCGTGACGCTCTACGACGTGGTGCAGGCCGACGGCGACCCGTACGTGGTGATGGAGCTGGTGCCGTCGTCGTCGCTGGCGGAGGTGGTGCGGCAGCGCGGGCCGTTGACCGACGTGCAGGGCGCGCTCGTGGCCGACGCCGTGGCCGCCGCGCTGGAGGCCGCGCACCGGGCCGGGATCACGCACCGGGACGTGAAGCCGGGCAACGTGCTGGTCGCCGACGACGGCCGGGTGAAGCTGACCGACTTCGGCATCGCGCGCAACGTCGCAGAGGCCACCCTGACCAGCCGCGGGATCACCCTGGGCACGCCCGCGTTCATCGCGCCGGAGGTGGCGGCGGGCGGTGCGGTGTCGTTCGCGGCGGACCAGTGGTCGTTGGGCGCGACGCTGTTCGCCGCGATGACCGGGCAGCAGCCGTACGAGGGCGCGAACGTGCTCCAGACGATCAACCAGGTGGTGCACGGCGACGTGCCGTCGGCCGAGGGCTGCGGTGCGCTGGAGCCGGTCGTCGCCGGGCTGATGGCGAAGTCGCCGGACGAGCGGATGACGTTGGCCGAGGTGCGGCGGCTGGTCCGGCCGCTGCTGCCCGAGCCGGGCACCGACGTGTTCCCCGCGTCGTCGCCCACCCGGCCGGTGGTGGAGGTCGTGCGCCCGCCGCTGGTCAAGACCCCGATCCCGCCGGACACGCCGCTGGCCGCCGACCCGGGGCCGCTGCCGTTCGCCGTGGCCGGTCCGCCGACCCGCGAGCTGACCCGCCGCCCGGGGATGGCCGCGCTGGTCGCGCTGTCGGCGGCGGTGCTCTTCGCGATCGGCAGCGTGTCCGGCTTCGCGTTGACCAGGACCGTGGCGGGCGCGTCCCTGCTGCCGCCGGTCGCCCAGAGCACCCCGTCCCTGCCCGCGATCACCGAGACGCCGTCGCTGCTGCCGACCACCGCGTCGGCCGCGGCGGCGAACGGCGAGCAGGGCGCGGAGTTCACCATCCAGGTCGGGCCCGACTGGACCAGCTTCCTGGAGCAGCGGGCCAACAACGGGCTGGGCCCGAGCACCGTCGTGCACCTCGTCGCCCCGACCGGGCTGTACGAGGTGAGCGTGCAGCGGTTCCCGGGGTACTACGAGAGGAACCGGATCGACGACTACCTGCGGCTGGTGCGGTCGCGGTGGGCGGAGGACCAGTACTTCGGTGAGGCGTTCGACCAGACCGACGCCCTGTCGCCCGGCGGGCCGGAGCCGGGCAGGCAGTACAGCTACCGGACCGTGGAACGTGCCACGGACGTCGCCCGCGGCGCCGTCCCGCCGGGCCCGGACCTGCGGCGCAGCCGGTACTCCCGCCTCCTGCCGCGGGGCATCGACCTGTGGGTCGTCGAGGTCGTCGTGCCCACGGAGCAGGAGGAAACCGGCCGGAGCCGCCTGTTCGACACCATCGCGCCCACGTTCACGGTGATCGACTGACGCCCCGCGACCCGTGGGCCGCACCGGCGGGCCGCAGCACTGCGGGCAACGGTCGGGGACGGCTATTAGGCTCCCGGCCGTGACCGCCATCAGTGAGAACACCACCCCCGAGGCCCTGGCCACCGACGCCGCCGAGGCGCTGGCCGAGCGGACCGGGGTGGCCGCGCACGACATCGCCGTGGTCCTCGGGTCGGGTTGGCGCCCGGCCGCGGACCTGATCGGTGAGCCCCACGCCGAGGTGCCCATGGGCGAGCTGCCCGGGTTCGAGCCGCCCACCGCCGTCGGCCACGGCGGCACGGTGCGCTCGGTGGCCGTCGGGGACCGCAACGTGCTGGTCATGCTCGGTCGCACGCACGGTTACGAGGGCAAGGGCGTGGCGAAGGTCGTGCACAACGTGCGCACGGCGGCGGCTGCGGGCGTCCGCACGGTGGTGCTGACCAACGCGGCCGGCGGCCTGCGCCAGGGCATGTCGGTCGGCCAGCCGGTGCTGATCAGCGACCACCTGAACCTCACCGCGTCGTCCCCGCTGGTGGGGGCCCGGTTCGTGGACCTCACCGACCTGTACTCGCCGCGGCTGCGCGACCTCGCGCGGGAGATCGACCCGTCGCTGGAGGAAGGCGTCTACGCGGGCCTGCCGGGGCCGCACTTCGAGACGCCCGCCGAGATCCGGATGCTGCGCACGATGGGCGCGGACCTGGTCGGCATGTCGACCGTCCTGGAGGCCATCGCGGCCCGCGCCGAGGGCGTGGAGGTGTTCGGCCTGTCGCTGGTGACGAACCTGGCCGCGGGCATCACCGGTGAACCGCTCAACCACGAAGAGGTGCTGGAGGCCGGTCAGGCGGCGGCGAGCCGCATGGGCGCGCTGCTGCGCGAGCTGGTGACGCGCGCATGACCCTCAGCCCCGCCCTGCGCGACGCCGCGTTCCGCTGGATCGCCGACGACCCCGACGCCGCGACCCGGCTGGAGCTCCAGACCGTCCTGGCGCGGGCGATGGGCGGGGACGCCGCCGCGGTCGACGACCTGGCCGACCGGATGGCCGGACCGCTGACCTTCGGCACGGCGGGCCTGCGCGGTCCCGTGCGAGCGGGGCCGAACGGCATGAACCGGGCCGTGGTCATCCGCACCACGGCCGGGCTCGCCGCGTGGCTCAAGGCGCACGGGCACGTCGGCACGGTGTTCGTCGGCCGGGACGCGCGGCACGGGTCGGAGGACTTCGCGCGGGCCGCGGCCGGTGTGCTGGCCGCCGCCGGGTTCACCGCGCGGGTGCTGCCGGGGCCGTTGCCGACGCCGGTCCTGGCGTTCCTGGTCAAGCGGCACGACGCGGTGGCGGGCGTGCAGATCACCGCGTCGCACAACCCGCCCGCGGACAACGGCTACAAGCTGTACCTGGCCGGCGGCGGGCAGATCGTGCCGCCGGAGGACCGCGAGATCGAGGCGGCCATCCGGGGCGTGCCCGCCGCGGTGTCGGTGCCGCTGTCGGACGACCACCTGCCGGTGTCCGACGCCGAGGTGGACGAGTACCTGGAACGGGTCGCGTCACTACCCCGCGGCACCGCGCGCGACCTGCGGGTGGTGCTCACGCCGATGCACGGCGTCGGCGGTGCGACCGCGGTGGAGGCGTTGCGGCGGGCCGGGTTCACCGACGTGCGCGTGGTGCGGGAGCAGGCCGTGCCCGACCCGGCGTTCCCGACCGTGGCGTTCCCCAACCCGGAGGAGCCGGGAGCGGCGGACCGGTTGCTGGAGCTGGCGGCGGCCGAGTCGGCCGACCTGGCCATCGCCCTGGACCCGGACGCGGACCGGTGCGCGCTCGGCGTCCGGGAGCGGGACGGGTCCTGGCGGATGCTGCGCGGCGACGAGACCGGCGTGCTCCTCGGCTCGCTGGTGCTGTCCACCGTGGACAGTCCGGACCCGTTGGTGGCGACCACGATCGTGTCTTCGTCGTTGCTGAAGTCGATCGCGGCGGCGCACGGCGCGCGGTACGCGGAGACGTTGACCGGGTTCAAGTGGCTGGTGCGCGCGGGCGAGGGGCTGGTGTTCGCCTACGAGGAGGCGCTGGGCAACTGCGTCGACCCGGCCGCGGTCAACGACAAGGACGGCATCTCGGCGGCCGTGGTGGCGTGCGACCTGGCGGCCGGGTTGAAGGCGGCCGGCCGGACGCTGCTGGACGCGCTGGACCAGCTCGCCGTCGACCACGGCCTGCACCTGACCGACCAGGTGTCGCTGCGGTTCACCGACCTGAGCCGGATCGGGGCGCTGATGGCCCGGTTGCGCGATCAGCCGCCCGCCGGCTTCGCGTTCGAGGACCTGCTGCCCGAGGCCGACGTGGTGCGGTTGACCCGCGAGGGCGTCCGGGTGGTCGTGCGGCCGTCCGGGACGGAACCGAAGCTCAAGGCGTACCTGGAGGTCGTGGAACCGGTGTCGGACGACCTGCCGGCCGCCCGCGTGCGCGCGCACGAGCGGCTGGCCGACCTGCGGTCTCAGGTGTCGGACCTGCTCACGACGCCATAGCGAGCAGCAGGCACAGCGCGGCGAGGACGAGCGAGCCGCCCGCCACCAGGTAGGGACGCCTGGTCGGCGGGCTCACCGGCCGCGCCCGGTTCTGCGTGGCGGCGGCCACCGAGATGCGGCCGGAGATGTAGCTGGCCGTGCACAGCGCCACCCCGGTCGCCAGGATCATCGTGTTGACGTCCCACGGGCTGTGGTCGACCCCCGGCCACAGTGCGATGAAGACCAGCGGCAGGCCGATGAGCCCCACCCCGATCGCGACCCCCGCACCCCAGGTGATCTGCCGGTTGCGCTTCATCGTGGCGATGCTGCGAGTTTCCATGACTCCCTCCCGGTCACTGCTACTGCTTAGGACGCGTGGCCGGCCCGTCGGTTCCGTCAGGCCACCCACCCGAGCTTGCACCCCGCGCGGGATCGCGGCAGCCTGACCCGCGTGCCCCGCCTGCTGATCGTGCACCACACCCCGTCACCCGCCATGCAGGAGCTGTTCGAGGCGGTGCTGGAGGGTGCGACGGACCCGGAGATCGAGGGCGTCGAGGTGGTCCGGCGGCCGGCGCTGAGCGCGACCGCGTCCGACGTGCTGGAAGCCGACGGGTTCATCCTGGGCACGCCGGCCAACATCGGCTACATCAGCGGCGCGTTGAAGCACTTCTTCGACACCGTCTACTACCCCTGCCTGGACGCCACGCGCGGTCGGCCGTTCGGGGCGTACGTGCACGGCAACCTGGGCACGGAGGGCGCGGTGAAGGCGCTGAAGGACATCACGACCGGGATGAGGTGGTGGCCCGTGGCGGAGACGCTGGTGCTCACCGGCGCACCGGACGCCGCCGCGCGCGAGCGGTGCCGGGAGCTGGGCGCCGCGGTCGCCGCGACGGTCATGTGACGCGCCTGGTGGGATGACGTCCATGGCGGTGCTGTTCGTGGACGGCTGGTTCGGGCCCGACCCCGGTGACTGGCAGGAGTGCTGGGCGCGCGAGCTGCCCGGGTCGTCGCGGGTCGTGCAGGACGACTGGGACGTGCCCGAGCGGCACGCGTGGGTGCGGAGGCTGGACGAGGCGGTGGCGGCGTGCCCGGAACCGCCGGTGCTCGTGGGGCACAGCCTCGGCGTGCTCACGATCGCGCACTGGGCCGCCGGCGGTGGCCGCGGCGCGCGGGGCGCGTTGCTGGTCACGCCCGCCGACGTGGAGCGGAACCCCGACCCGGCGATCACCGGGTTCGCGCCGCTGCCGGTCGAGGCGCTGCCGTTCCCGGCGGTGGTGGCGGCGAGCCGCACGGACCGCTGGATGACCCCCGAACGGGCACGGCACTTCGCGGCGGCGTGGGGCGCCCGGTTCGTCGACGTCGGTGACGTCGGGCACCTGACCGCCGCGGAGGGCTCCGGCGCGTGGCCCGCCGGCCGGAGCCTCCTCGACCCGCTGCTGACGGCCTGACCGGGCCTCAGCGCCCCAGCGACCGCATCACCTCGGTCGGGTAGCGGGTGCCGGCGACCGCCTCCGGGGGCACGGCCGCGGCGATGCGGGCCAGCTGGGCCTCGCTCAACCGCAGGTCCGCGGCGGCGGCGTTCTCCTCCAGGTACTTCACCCGCTTGGTGCCGGGGATCGGCACCGCGCCCTGGTGGTGCACCCACGCCAGCGCGATCTGCGCCGCCGTCACGTCGTGCTCCCGCGCCACCTCGCGCAGCGACTCCACCAGCGCCAGGTTGCGGGCGAAGTTCCCGTCCGCGAACCGGGGCTGGCCGATCAGCCGGAAGTCACCGGCCGCGAAGTCGTCCTTCGACGTGTACCGGCCGGTGAGGAACCCGCGGCCCAGCGGCGAGTAGGCGACGATCCCGATGCCCAGCTCGCGGCACGTCGGCGCGACCTCCGCCTCGATGTCGCGCGACCACAGCGACCACTCGGTCTGCACGGCCGCGACCGGGTGCACGGCGTGCGCCCGCCGGATCGTCTCCGCACCGGCCTCGGACAGGCCGATGTGCCGGACCTTGCCCTGCTCGACCAGCTCGGCCATCGCGCCGACGGTGTCCTCGATCGGCACGGTCGGGTCGACGCGGTGCTGGTAGTACAGGTCGACGTGGTCGGTGCCCAGCCGCCGCAGCGACGCCTCGGCGGCCTGCCTGACGTACTCGGGGTCGCCGCGCAGGCCCCACTGCGACCGCGGCAGGCCCGGGTCGCGGACGACGGCGAACTTCGTCGCCAGCACCACCTCGTCCCGACGGGCCGCGACGGCCCGGCCCACCAGCTCCTCGTTGGTGAACGGCCCGTACATGTCGGCCGTGTCGAGGAACGTGACGCCCAGGTCCAGGGCGCGGTGGATGGTGGCGGTGGACTCCGACTCGTCACCGGGGCCGTAGAACTCGCTCATGCCCATGCAGCCCAGACCCTGCGCGCTCACCTCCAGCGCGCCCAACCGGCGTTTCTCCACGGTGCACTCCCCTCCGTCGACCTACCTGCCGGACATCTTCAGGAAGTTCGCCGGGTACCGCTCGCCGGCGACGTCGGGCGCCGCGCCCTCGACGGCCCGCAGGTCCTCGGCGCTCAGCACCAGGTCGGCGGCGGCGACGTTCTCCTCCAGGTACTTCACCCGCTTGGTGCCCGGGATCGGGACGACGTCCTCGCCCCGGTGGTGCACCCACGCCAGCGCCAGCTGACCGGCGGTGACGCCCCGCTCGGCGGCCAGGACGCGCAGCGCGTCCACGATCGCCGTGTTGCGGGCGATGTTCTCCTCCGCGAACCGGGGCAGGTCGCGGCGCAAGTCGTCCTCGGCCAGGTCCGCGACGGACGTGACGGCGCCGGTCAGGAACCCGCGGCCCAGCGGCGAGAACGGCACGATGCCGATGCCCAGCTCGCGGCACGTCGGCGCGACCTCGGCCTCGATGTCGCGCGACCACAGCGACCACTCGCTCTGCACCGCGGTGATCGGGTGCACGGCGTGCGCCCGCCGGATCGTCCCCGCACCCGCCTCGGACAGGCCCAGGTGGCGGACCTTGCCCTCGGTGACCAGCTCGGCCATCGCGCCGACGGTCTCCTCGATCGGCACGGTCGGGTCGACGCGGTGCTGGTAGTACAGGTCGACGTGGTCGACGCCGAGCCGCCGCAGCGACGCCTCGGCGGCCCGCTTGACGTACGCCGCGTCACCGCGCGGCGTGCGCTCCCGGTCCGCGAGCCCGAACTTCGTGGCGATGACGACCTCGTCGCGGCGGCCCCTGACGGCCCGGCCGACCAGCTCCTCGTTCGCGCCGACGCCGTCCGTGGCCGCGGCGCCGGGCTTCGAGACGCCGCCGTAGACGTCGGCGGTGTCGAGGAGGGTGACGCCCAGGTCCAGGGCGCGGTGGATGGTGGCGACGGACTCGCGCTCGTCGGCCTCGCCGTAGGTCCTGCTCATGCCCATGCAGCCCAGGCCCTGCTTGCCGACCTGGAGACGGCCCAAGAACGTCACGCCGTGATCCCCTCGATGAACGTGTGCTCGATCTGCTCGTAGTGGGTGATCTTGAACTCGAGCACCTCCAGGCACGACTCGAGTTCCGCGATGCGCTGGCGGACCGAGGCCCGGTGCTCGAACAGCATCTGCTTGCGCCGACCGGCCGTGGCCGCGCCGCGGTGCCTGAGCTGCGCGTACTCGCGCATCATGCGGATGGGCATGCCGGTGGTGCGCAGGCGGGTCAGGAAGACCAGCCAGCCGAGGTCGTCGTCGGTGTAGGTGCGCCGCCCGCCGGAGTCCCTGGCGGGCGGGTCGACCAGGCCGATCCGCTCGTAGTAGCGCAGGGTGTCGATCGACAGTCCGCTGCGCTCGGCCGCTTGGGCGATCGAGTAAGTCACGGTGTCGACGGTAGGAGCTGGAGTGCACTCCAGGTCAACCCGATCGGGGGTCGGGCGGTGAGGTCGGCCACGCCGGGCGGGGTCACTCGCCCTTGGGCATGCCCCAGGCCTCCAGGTGTGCGGCCATGCCGCTGACGTCCATCTGCTCCCGACCCAGTGCCCTGACCAGGTCGAGCGCCTCGTCCTCCTCGGCGTCGATCCACCAGCCGTTGATGTCGCACAACGTCACGGCGGCGACCCAGCCCAGCCGCCAGTTGCCCTCGACCAACGGGCGCGTGCGGACGATGGAGTCGAGCAGGGCGGATGCTTTCAGCCAGAGCGTGTCGTAGGCCTCGACCCCCAGCACTGTGGCCCGGGGGCGGTGGGCTGCGGAATCGAGGAGACCTAAGTCGCGCACGACCAGGTCCCCGCCGGTGACGGCGGTCGCCAGCACGAGCAAGTCGCCGGCGTCGAGGTAGTTGACCACTGCTTGACGCGCTCCCTGTCCTGAGGGGCGGTGACTCCGGCGCGACCACGCCGCACCCCGGGCGTGCTTCACCCCATCACCCACCCGCTCAGGTCCGTTTCGCCTCCCCGCCCAGCCGGCGGCGAGGATGGTGTCGGCCGCGTTGTGCACCGAAGCGCAACCCGGACGCGGCCCGATCTTCAACGGCGCACCATACCGGTGTGCTTCCGGCCGTCGTCGGCGTTCACACATGTGCGCCGGTGAACGGGCGGGTGGACAGCCTGGTGAACTGCATGGATTGATCGTATCGAACATGTGTTCGAACGGCGAGGGCGTGACTGGTGGTCACCCGCAAGTGTGCGGACGTGTTCGGTCGGTGACAGTCGAGCGTTCGGCACTGCGGGATCCCGCAACCCGACCGGGATCGATCAGGCGGAGCCCAGGCGGTCGAGCAGGCCCCGGTACTTGGGGAGCACGCGTCCGAGCACCTCGGACAGCTGCTCCTCCTTCTGCAGCCTGGCCCACCGCTCGGCCAACGCCAAGCGCACGACCTCCTGCTTGGAACGGCCTTCGGCAGCGGCGAGTTCGTCGAGCCGCCGGTTCTCCTCGTCGCTCAGACGCAGAGTCATCGCCATGGAGGATGACGGTACCAACTTGATACCACAATGACTAGACCACTGTTTTATAACAGTGTTGCGTTACGATGTGCCGGTGCCACGACCGAAGACACACGACGAAGCGCTCCGCGGCCGACTGCTCGAACGCGCGGGTGAGCTGCTGTCCACCGAAGGACCCGGCGCTCTGAGCTTGCGCAGGCTCGCCGCCGATGTCAACACCTCCACCACGGCCGTGTATTCCCTGTTCGGCGGCAAACCCGCGCTGCTGAACGCCGTGTACGAGGAGGCGTTCCGCCGATTCGGTGAACGCATCGCGAGCGTGCCGCTGACCGACGACCCGGTCGAGGACCTGGTCCAGATCGGCTTGGCGTACCGGGAAAGCGCGCTGGCCGACCCGCAGTTCTACCTGGTGATGTTCAGCAAGGTCGTGCCGAACTTCGAGCCGTCCGACGAGACCAAGGAGGCGGCCGTCCAGACGTTCCTGCCGGTCGTCCGGGACGTCGGCCGCGCCGTGGAGTGCGGGATGTTCGCGCAGGACCCGCCGCCGGAGCAGATCGCGCTGGCGATGTGGGGCACGGTGCACGGCCTCGTCAGCCTGGAGCTCAACGGCAACCTGCCGCCCGGCGCCGAGATCGCGCCGGTCTACGAGAACGCCCTGCGCGCCCACGCGGACGGCTGGCGCCGCCGGTGAGCGCGGAGGTGGGGCCCGGGGAGGTGGCCGCCGCGAAACCTCCCCGGACCCCGTGGACCGTCCCGATCAGGACAGTCCGCTGGTGAGCGCCTTGATCAGCTCGCCGTCGGCGGTGTCGCCGTCGAGCGACCAGATCATCGCGCCGCCAAGGTGCCGTTCGGCCACGTAGCGCCCCTTGCGCTTCATCTCGACCGGGTCGTCCCAGGTCCAGAACGTGGTACCGTCGAACAACCACGCGTGCCCGGCCTTGGCATCCCGGTGCACGGTGAACTTCGCGAGTTGCGCCTTGAGGATCCGGTAGTCCTCGTACCCGGCCTCGTAGGTCGCGGGAGCGGGCCCGCTGGCGGGCTGGAACAGGCCGTCGTTCTGGTCGCGCACGCCCGTCCAGCCCCGGCTGTAGAACGGCACGCCCATCACGACCTTGTGCTTCGGCGCACCGGAGCGCAGGTAGTGGTCGATCGCGACCTGCGAGCTGAACGGCGGCGAGGTCGGGTCGGCCGCGGGCGTGCGGAGGGACGACTGCTGGTTGGTCAGCGGTTCCCAGGCCCCGTGGTAGTCGTAGCCCTGGACCGTGCCGAACGTCAGCAGGTCGAAGACCTTGGAGACCTCGAAGCCGCGGTCGACCTGGGCCGGGTTGGCGGGCAGGAACGCGGTGAGGTCGTAGCGCTCGCCGGTGCGCCAGGTCAGCCTGCCCAGCTGCTTGCGGTACTCGGCCAGCAGCGCGGTGAAGTTCTGCTTGTCCTCGGGGCGCACGACGTTGCCCGGCGCCCCGTCGGACGACGGCCACTCCCAGTCGAGGTCGACGCCGTCGAACACCCCGGCCGCCGCACCGGGCGCGGCGTCGGGCAGGTTGCCCTTGAGCCACATGTCCAGGCAGGAGGCGACGTGCGCGGCGCGCGACTCGGGCGTGAGGGCGGCGTTGGAGAAGTACTTCGAGCCGGTCCAGCCGCCGAGCGAGATGTTGACGCGCAGCTTCGGGTAGCGGGCCTTGAGCTGCTTGAGCTGGTTGAGGTTGCCCGACAGCGGCTGGCCCGCGACGTCCGCCTTGCCGTTGACGCTCTGCTCGGCGGTGAAGGGCCGCTGGTAGTCCGCCCACGGGTCGGCGCTGACGCACTTGCCGGACTCGTCGAGGAAGCCGAAGGCGTAGTTGAGGTGGGTGAGCCGCGGGGCGGTGCCGTTGGCGACGAGGTCGCGCACCAGGAAGTTGCGGTCGTAACCGCTCCACTGGGTGTAGTACCCGACGGTGCGCGTCGTCGTGCCGTGGGCGACGGCCTGCGGCGCCGGCGACACGGTCATCGCGGTGGCCAGGAGGGCGGGGAGCACCCATCTCCTGCTCGACATGCTTCTCCTCGCGGTGCTCGTGTGTGGTCCAGACCACGGTAGTGATGAGGTCTAGACCACCTCTACGGCCGAACGGCCGAATCCGGTAACGCGAAGTTCTCTCACGTCTCCAGCCGCCAGCGCGCGTGTCCTACGCCCAGACCGCGCGTGTCCTACGTCCAGGACACCCGAG
>NZ_JBFAAX010000035.1:0-31672 GCF_040639995.1 Actinosynnema sp. NPDC023658
TGTGCTCGGCCGATCTCGCCACGGGACGTGCCCGGACCACACGGTCTCCTGGAGCTGGCGTCGCGCGTGCGCCCGGCGGAGCGGGTCGCGCGGCAGGGCGGCGCCCCAGATGTACGGGACACCGGCCTGCATCGCGGCGGCCGTCACGCGTTCGCGGTCGGCCGACGGGACGTCGTGCGGGATCTCCATCAGGTCGGACCCGACGGCCCGGCCCAGGGAGGTGGCGACGGCGCGGCGGTGCTCGTTGGCGTCCGCCTTGCGCTGCTGACCGGTGGGGTCCGGCGGCAGCGTGGGCACCTCGCGCATGGTCGGATCGTGTTCGAGGTGCACCCGCCGCCGGCAACGAGTGACCACGCCGGCGTCGAGCTGCACCTGGGAAGTCACCAGTGCAGCGTATGACGACGGGCGAGGAGTCGTCCCGGCAACCTCGCGGAGTCGAGTCGATCTTTTGCCCGAACGGCTCTAGGGTCTGTGACGAGGAGGTGCGGCCATGGCGCGTGAGAAGGGCAAGGGGTTCACCCCGGGCAGGGCGAAGAACCTCGTGGGCATCGCCAAGGTGCTGGCGCCCACGTTGATCCCGGTGATGGCGCCGGTGGCGGCCCGTGCCGCCGCGCTCCTGGGCGACCGCTACGACCGCTACCGGGCGTCCCGGCTGGGCGTGCCGGTCGACCAGCTGACCCGGTACTCGGGTCGCGGCGCGGGGCTGCACGCCCGGATCGTCGGGTTCAGCGAGGCGCTCGACCAGCTGCGGGAGACCGAGCCGACCTACGTCGAGGGCACCGAGAAGCGCCTGTCGCAGCTGCTGGCGGCGGTCCGCGCGTCCGAGCGGATGCCGGCACCGCGGCGGCGGGCCGCGCACCGGGCGGTGTCGACGGACCTGGACGCGATGGAAGCCGACCTGCTCAAGCGCCTCGGGGTGTGAGCCGGGCGGTCCCTTCGGGTCCGTACCGGCGAAGGCTCCCGGACGGGCCGGTGCTCGGTCGTCACGCCCAACCCGCGCGCCCGAACGGACCAGCGCGAACCCGCGGTCGACCGTGGGGGCTCACGCGCGGGCCGTGCGACCTCCTACGCTCTGGGGTGTGACCACCCGGCCCGCACCGACCCGCCTCGCGCGGGCCGTGCTGCTCGCCGTGACGTCGGCGGCGCTCAGCGTGACGGCGCACGGTGCCGCGGGTGGTTCGGTCACCGAGTTCGCGCCCGCGCTGCCGTTGACGTTGCTGGTCGCCTTCGTGGGCACGGCGGTCGTCGAGCGGTGGCGCCGCCCGTGGACGACCCTGGCCACGCTGGGTGTCGCCCAGCTCGGGCAGCACGCGCTGCTCAACCTCGGCCACCACGCCGCCGACGGCCCCGGGCTCGGGTTCAGCCCGACCGCGATGACCGCCGCGCACGTGGTCGCCGCGCTGCTCACCGGCCTGCTGCTGGCCCGCGCGGACGCCACGCTGGACGCCCTGGTCGGCGCGGTCACCCGGCTGGTGCCGCCGCCGCTCACGCCGCTCGTGCCGGCCGGCGCCCTCTGGTCCCCCGCGCCCGCTCCGGCGGCGGACACCCTCGTCAGCGTGCTGCTGCGGCGCGTGCACGGCCGTCGCGGACCACCCCTCTCCTGATCACCCGGGTCCCCTCAACACACCTCTGGTCTCAGGAGCCACAACTTCATGTCGACACATCGATTTGGCGTGCGCACGCTCGCCAAGGGCGGTGCCGTGCTCGCGGCCGCCGCGTTCCTCGCGCTGACCACCGCCGGCCTCGCGTCCGCGCACGTCACCGCGTCCACCCCGAAGGACGCCGTGCAGGGCGGCTACACCAAGATCACGCTGCGGGTGCCGAACGAACGCCCCGACGCGGGCACGGTGAAGCTGGAGCTGACCCTGCCCGCCGAGTACCCGCTGGCCTCGGTGAGCACCAAGCCGACGCCCGGCTGGAAGGTCGAGGCGGTCAAGGAGAAGCTGGCCACGCCGGTGAAGAGCCACGGCCGCGAGGTCACCGAGGCGGTCCGCACCGTCACGTGGACCGCCGAGCCGGGCTCCCGCATCGAGCCGAACCAGTTCAACGAGTTCGACCTGTCCGTCGGGCCGCTGCCGGACAGCACCGACAAGCTGGTCCTGCCGACCAAGCAGACCTACGACAGCGGTGAGGTCGTGGACTGGAACACCCCGCCGCCCGCCGAGGGCGCCGAGGAGCCGGAACACCCCGCACCCGTGGTGAACCTGGTCGCGAAGACCGGTGGTGACGACCACGGCACCGCCACGGCCACCGCGGTCGCGGACACCGACCACGACGCGGCGGCGGCCGGCACGACCGACGACACGGCCCGCTGGTTGGGCGGCGCCGGGCTCGTCGTCGGCGCGCTGGGTCTCGGGTTCGGTGCGGGCGCCGTGCTGCGGTCCCGTCGCGCGGGCAAGCCGACGGCATGAGGCGCGTCGTCTCGCTGCTGCTGACCGGCCTGGTCGCGGGTGCCGTCGTGCTCGGCACGGCCGCACCGGCGTCCGCCCACAACGTGCTGGTCGGCAGTGACCCGAAGGACGGGTCGCGGCTGGAGTCCGGACCGACGTCGATCACGCTGACCTTCGACCAGCCCGTGCAGGCCGGGGAGAAGTTCAACACGATCACCGTCACCGGCCCCGAGGGCACGCGCTGGGAAGCGGACGGCGAGCCGACGGTCAAGGACAACAGCGTCGTCTTCCCGGTCCGACCGCTGGGCCCGGCCGCCGAGTACTCGGTGGGCTACCGGGTCCTCTCCGCGGACGGGCACCCGGTGACGGGTTCGCTCAAGTTCACCCTCACCAAGGCGGGCAGCGGCACGCCCGCCCCCGCGGCCTCCGCCCAGGACACGACCTCCGCCCCGTCCGGGGCCGGTGGCGTGCCGATCTGGGTGTGGGTCGTCGGTGCGGCCGTGCTGCTGGCCGGCGGCGCGTTCCTCGCGCTGCGCGGTGGCGCGGACGGCGCCAAGGAGAGCACCAAGCGATGACCGTGAACCGGAACACCACCACCGCCACGAACAGGTACTGGGTCGTCGGCGGCCTGCTCGCGGGCGGAGCCGTCGGCGTCCTGCTGGGCCTGGGCCTGTCCACCACACCGGAAGCGGTGGGCGTGGCCGAGCCGGGGGTGGTGTTCCGGTTCGCGCACCCGTTGGTGCGGACGCTGCTGGACCTGGCCGCGACGCTCGTCGTCGGGCTCTCGCTGCTGCCGAAGCTGCTCGGGTTCAGCCGACCGACCCTCACCGAACCGGTGATGCGCGTCGCCCGGCCCGCCGCCGTGGTCGCCGCGGCGGTGTGGGCGTTCACCGCGCTGCTGTCGATCGTGATCCGCGCGTACGAGACCCGTCCGGACGCGGACCTGACCATGCCGATGGTCGTGGACTACGTGCAACGCGTCGGCGCGGGCCAGGGGTTGTTGTTCAGCGCGGTGTGCGCGCTGGTGTACCTGTGGATCGGCGTGCTGGCCGTGCGCCGGGGCGAGTCGGTGCCGGCGGAGCTGCGCATCCTCATCGCCATGTTCGGCGTGCTGCCGCTGCCGGTGACCGGTCACGCGTCGAACTGGAAGTACCACGACTACTCGATGATCTCGATGGAGCTGCACGTCCTCGGTGCGGCGGCGTGGTCCGGCGGCCTGGCGGCGCTGGTGGTCTTCGTCGCGCACCGGCGCGGGCTGCTGGCCGACGCGCTGCCGAAGTTCTCGAAGCTGGCCACCGTGGCGCTCGTCCTGGTGTCGGTGACCGGCCTGTTCAACGGACTGCTGGAACTCGCGCTCAACCCCCTGATCAGCCTGCCCGCCTCGCTGTTCACCACGTCGTACGGGCTGGTGCTGATCGGCAAGGTCGTGTGCGCCGCGCTCCTGGCGGCGCTGGGCGCGAACATCCGCTGGCGGCTCCTGCCGCACATCGCCCGGCACAGGACCACCGCCGTCGTCGCCTGGGCCGCGGTCGAGCTGGCCGTCATGGGCGTCGCGTTCGGCTTGGCCGTCGTGCTCTCCCGCGCCCCCGTGGCCTGACGGGACCGCCGCACCCCGGGATTGTCGGACCCCCGTGCTTGGGTCGATCCATGGCTGATCGACCGATCCTCGTACTGGGAGCCACCGGCTCGACGGGCAGGCGGGTGGCCGCACGGCTCTCCGGGGCGGGCCACGCCGTGCGCCGGGCGTCACGCCGGGGCGACGTGCGCTTCGACTGGTCCGACCGCGGCACGTGGTCCGGCGCGCTGGCCGGCGTCGAGCGGGTGTACCTGATGGCGCCGCACGAGCTGCCCGTCGACCCCGACTTCGTGCACGACGCCGTGGCGGCGGGCATGCGGCGGTTCGTGCTCCTGTCCACCCGCGGTGCGGCGGAGATGCGCGACGAACGGCTGCTCGCCGCCGAACAGCTGGTGCGCGGGTCCGGCGTGGACTGGACCGTGCTGCGGCCGGACTGGTTCGACCAGAACTTCGACGAGGGGTTCTTCCGACCCGCGGTGCTCGCGGGCGAGCTGGTGCTGCCCCTCGGTGACAAGCGGCAGGCGTTCGTCGACGCGGACGACATCGCGGCGGTGGCCGTCGCGGCGTTGACCGAGGACGGGCACGAGGGCCTGGTCCACGAGGTGACGGGGCCCGAGGCGTTGTCGTTCCCGCAGGCGCTCGCCGCGATCACCCGGGTCACCGGCCTGCGGGTCGGGTTCCGCGGCACGCCCGACGACTACCGGGCCGTCGTGCCCGCCGACCTGGCCGAGCAGCAGATCGAGGCGTGGGACGCGTTGGACGACGGGGAGCCCACCGACACCGTCGCCCGGGTGACCGGACGCGAACCCAAGCACTTCCACGACTACGTCGTGCAGGCGTGGGGATCGGGCGCGTGGCGGGGGTAGCGTCGACGAGTGGTCCGTTCGGTGCGACGAGCTGCGCCGAACGCCCTAATCGGTGACCAGTCGGGCGGAAGGGTCCTCGCGGAGCCGGGTCAGCTCCGCCATGGCGTCACGGCCGCGCCGTTCGAGCTCCTCGGCGTCGATCCAGCCGTTGGCGAAGTACCGGTAGTCCTGCGCGAGCTTCACCAGTTCGGCCAGGTAGGTCGCCGAGCGGAGGCGGCGCGGCTCGTCGAACGCCGCCAGCAGCGGCAGCTGGGTGTCCACGACCTGGTCCAACATGCGGGCGGCCCGCAGGGCGCGCTTGGCACGCCGTCGCCTCATCACCGGCAGATTCCCGACCACGCCCACCTCGCCGCCCGTCCCCGCATCCCCTTGATGCCTCAGTCGTAAGACGCGCGGCAGGCGTTACCGGTTCGTTCCCCCACGGCACGGGTTTCAGCGGTAGGGGGTCCAGTGGGTCGTGGTGTCGCCCGCGCGCAACGCCTTGAGCCGGCTGTGCAGCTCGTCGCGGACACCGGGGTGGCTGCGCATGATCGGCAGCACGCTCGTGGTCAGCTTCAGCTCCCTGACCTCGCGCAACACCGCGAAGCCGGACCACCGGGTGACGTCGAAGCCGTACTCGTCGGCCAGCTGCCGGTACCACTCGGCGGGGTGGCCGAAGCGGGCCACGCCGACCGGCAGGGTGCTCAGGTCCCACTCCCGCGGTCCGACGCTGGTCGAGTCGAAGTCGCAGATCACCGGGCCGTCCGGGCTGGGGATCAGGTTGCCCAGGTGCGCGTCGCCGTGCAGCACGCCCTGCGGCAGCACGGTCCGCAGCTCGGCCAGCCGGTCGTCGGCCTCGGCGCACCGGTCCTCCAGGAACCGGCGGTCCGGCGCGGACAGCTCCTCGGCGTCCGCGATGCGCCGCCGGACGTCGTCCAGCGGCGCCCAGCGCGGCAGCTCGAACCCCGGCACCGGCAGCGCGTGCACCTGCCGCAGCACCCGGCCCAGGTCACGGCCGTCGACGGGCCTGCCGCCGGACGGCACCGTGTGCCACACGGTCGCCAGGTGCTCGCCCACCACCAACGGCTGGGGCACGTCCTCGACCAGCCGGACCGCGGGCACGTCGTGCGAGGCCAGCCACCGCGCGACCTCGACCACCTTCTGCGCCCGGTGGCGCAGGTTCATCGACCCGACGATCCGGACCACCACCCGGTCGCCGGGCAGGTCGAACACGGCGTTGCTGGTGAACTTCACGAGCCGCGCGCCGCGGTGCGCCAACCCCAGTTCGGCGCACAGCCGCTTCAGCACGGCGGTCAGCGCGGCGGAGGTGAACCTGCCGTCCAGGACCCCGACTCCCCGCAGCTCAGGCCGCGCTGTCGTTGCCGGTGAACTTGGCCAGGCGTTCGGCCAGCTCACGGGCGTCGGGGTTGTTGCGCCGCTTCTCCGCTTCCTTCTGCAACGGCTTCATCCGGTCCTTCGTGCGGACCGACTTCAAGCCCTCGGACAGCTCGATCGCCTGGCGGCCGAGGCGCGCGCCGTGGTCGATGTCGCCGTCGAGCAGGTGGTTGATCGACAGTGCGGTGAGGTTGAACGACCGGCTGCGGCTCATGTCCTCGCCGTAGCCGCCGATGGCCTTGGTCAGCGCGGGCACCGCGGTGCGGGTGTACTTCGCGTCCACGGTCTGCGCCAGCTCCGTATGCACCGTCCCGATCATCGCGGACAGGTCGTTGGCGTCGAAGAACTTCGCCCAGGCGGGCGCCTCCCCGATGTTGGCGCGGGCGAACTCGTCGCGCGCCCGGCCCAGCAGCTTCAACGCCTGGTCGTCGGAGCCCATCTTCGCGTAGGCCCACGCCTCGTTGGCGCACAGGATGCCGACCGCGAGCTCCGAACCGGAGTTCTGCGCGGCCAGCTGGCCGAGCTGGAACACCTTCAGCGCGTCGTCCGGCGCGTTCTGGTGCAGGTAGACGCGGCCCATCCGGTACAGGATGTTGGCCACGAGCTCTTCCTTGCGCCCCTGCTTGGCCAGGCCGAGCGCCTGGCCGAAGTGGTTGCGGGCCGAGTCGTACAGACCGGTGTCGAACGAGGTCCACCCGGCCAGGTTGTGCAGGTCAGCCAGCGCGACGTAGAGACGTTCCTTGACCAGGTCGGTCGCGTTCGCGCCGAGCATCTGCTGCCCCCAGGACAGCTGCGCGACGACGGCGTCGCGGCACGAGCCGCCGCCGTACTGGTAGTCCAACGTCCGCAACGCCCTGGTCGCCGCTTCGACCTGTCGGACGTCGGTCATGCCGATCCGGCCAGGGGCCGGTGTCTGTGCGGGCGATGAAGCCCAAGACCCGGAGTCCGTACCGAACACGGCCGCGCCGACGGTGATGGCGGCGGCGTGCGCGAGGAACTTCCTTCGCTTCACCGACTCGTCCTCCTCAGAATGGGGTGCGTCCGCCGTGGCGGCGACCCTCACTGCCGTGGCCTCGTCGTAAGCGAGACCCATGTACCCCCTTGGGACACCCAAGCCCTGGGCGATCCGCGCGAGGACGTCGTAGGCCATGACCTGACGTCCCTTGAGGATCTCCGAGACTTCGGACTGCGACTGGCCCGTCAACGCCGCGATCTGGCGTTGCGAGACACCGTGCCGTCGGAGCAGGCGGTAGACCGCGCTGATCTCCCGTCTGGCCAAGGCGTCCCGCATCTCCTGCTGGTCCCAGACGTCTGGTGTAACAGGAGAGCTCGGCGAACCGATGGTGTTCAATTGCGCCCCCTCACAGTCCTTTGGGCGTCAACGGCAGAGTAGGGGCACTCCCCCGACCGCGAGAAGTACCGATCGGCGAGGCTGATCGGCCCTGCCGAACTCCACTGACCGCTTACCGTGGAACGGCCACCGGCCAGCGCTATGACGTCCCCATCCGGCATGAATCATCGCAATCTGAGATCCGGTAAGCGAGCGAGTACGGAGAGGAACACGGCAGTGGACCTGATCGAGCGGGCGGTGACCACCAGCGGTGGACCGGCAGCGCCTGCCGTCGCCACGGCCCCCTCTCCCACTTCCCTGTCTGTCCAGGAGCCGACCGACCTCGGTTCCGGATGGCGCGGCACGACCGGGCACCGTCGCTGGTGGCGAATCCGCTGCAGCGACGTGGTCGACCGGGAACGCTGCCTCACCGTGCTGGTCGACCGGGGCCGCGTGGTCCTGGTCGGTCCGCCGGGCGAGACGGCGGTCCTCTCGGCGGACCAGCTCGTACAACTCAGGGCCGCGCTACGTGAAGCCGCCGAGCAGGCGGAAAGGTGACGGTGACGTTTCGGTGGACGAGATCCTCGGACAAGTTCTTCGCAACGCGGTGTGGGAGCGGTTGGACCTGCTCACAGAGCTGGCCAACGAGGCCGACGCCCCGTCCCTCCTGTCGGTGGCACGTTCCGAGCTCCCTCGGCTGACCGAGGGGTGGCGGGCCCTGCTCGCCGCGCACGAACCGGACGAGAAGGGCAACTGCCCCGAGTGCTCCGGTCGGTGGCGGCAGCAGAAGAGCCCCTGCTCGGTGTGGCGCGCTGCGTACGAGCACCTGGTCGCGGGCGGTTTGGCCCCGCGCCCGGCTCGCCACCTCCGATCGGCGCCGGTGACACCTCCTGTCACCCGGTCGCGCCGGGGAGTGGTGGCTCGAGCCCACTAACGGGCGGCCCCGACCTGTCGTTCCCCCGACGCGACCAGGTCGAGCTCCCGCCTACTGGCCGGCGGTCCGGGACGTGCGAACCCCCGACCGCGACGAACGGATCGCCGGCCAGCTCAAGCTCCACCGCAGTACCGGGGGCACGTGCCAGTGCCGCCGGAAGAGCAGGACCGCACGACAGCTACACAGACAGCCGCGGGCCGGTGTTGTGCACACCTTCCCTCCCCGACCGACACTGGTCCGCGGGTACCACTTCGGCCCCGATGTCCGCACCTCCCGCGCGGACATCGGGGCCGTTTGGCGTCCACGACAGGGTGTTCGGGCCGGCGGCGGGTCCGGTTCAGCGGTCCGGTTCTGCGGTGGGGTTCAGCGGTGGGGTTCAGCGGTGGGTGCCGGTCAGCCAGGTCAGGTAGCCGGTGAGGCCGGGGAAGATCCGACCGGCCACGTCGAACGCCTTGAGCTGCCACGGGAACACGACCTCGTCCCGCTCCCGCTCCACCACCCGCGCGATCCGCTCGGCCACGTCCTCCGGCGTCACCGTCGGGATCACCCGGGCCAGGGCCGGGATCCGCTCCTCCGCGCCGGGGTTGTTGGCGAAGTACCGGCTGCTCACCTTGCCCGGCACGACCTCGCTCACGCCGATCCCGGTGCCGCGCAGGTCCATCCGCAGCGCCGCCGTCAACCCGCGCAACGCGTAGCGGGACGCCGCGTACCCGGTCGCGCCGGGGATCGGCAGGCGGGACACCGGTGAGTTCACGGTGACCACCCGCCCGGAACCGCGCGCCCGCATCCCGGGCAGGAACTCCCTGGTCAGGTGCAGTGCGGCGGTGAACGGCAGGGCGATCATCCCGGTCAGCTCGGCCGACGGGGTGTCGTCCAGGAACAACCATCGGCCGGAGCCCGCGTTGTTGACCAGCACGTCCGGCACGCCGACCTCGGCCACGACCCGTTCGGTGAGCGCGCGGATCCGGTCGACGTCCGAGAGGTCGGCGGGTACGGCGAGCGCACGCCCACCGGTCGCGGCGATCCGTTCGACCTGCCGATCGAGCGCTTCACCGCTGCGGGCCACGAGCACGACAACCGAACCGCGCGCCGCGAACGTCAGGGCCGTCGCCGCGCCGATGCCCTGCGACGCACCGGTCACCACCACCGTCTTGCCGGCCAACCGCACCCGAACTCCTCCTAAGCCACCGATCGGACCCTGGTCACGAGCGCCGCCGCGCACAGCGTGGCGACGGCCGACACGGCGAACAACCCCCGGTACCCGCCGAGCGAGGCGAGCACGAACGTCGTCAGCAGCGGCGCGACCACCTGCGGCAGCGAGTTGGCGATGTTGAGCACGCCGAGGTCCTTGGCGCGGTCGGACGCGGCGGGCAGCACCTGGGTGAGCAGCGCCAGCGCCACCGCCCAGTACCCGCCGAAGCCGACCCCGAGCAGCGGTGCGGCGACGAGCGCGGCCGTCCACGTCGGCCAGGCCACGAGGAGCAGGGCCGCCGCCGCCATCACGCCGGCCGCCATCAACACGTACGGCTTGCGCCGGCCGGTCCGGTCCGACCGGGCGCCGACGGCGAACGCGCCGATCGCCAGGGCCACGCCGTAGAGCAGCATCAGCACCAGCAGGCCGTCCTCGGGCGACGGGTGGTGGACGACGTCGCCGAGGAAGTACAGCAGGTAGAGCGTGCCGAACGCGTTGCCCAGGTTGATCATGAAGTGCGTGCACCAGGCCCAGGCGAAGTCCGCGTGCCGCCGGGGCGAGACCCACAGCTCGCGCCACCGCAGCGGCGGGCGGGCGGCGCGCGGCAGCCGGGCGTCGGGGGTGATCAGCACGAACGCCACCGCGCCCGCCACGACCAGCGCCGCGCACGCCAGGTACCCCGCCGACAGGCCGCTGACCAGCACGGTCACCACGACCGCGCCCAGCACCGTGCCGAGCATCTGGGAGATGCCGACGAGGCCGCCGACCTTCGCCCGCTGCCGCACGGGCACCCGGTCGGGCACGGCGGAGGTGAGGCTGGCGAGCATCCCGTTCAACCCGGCCTGCACCAGGCACCACCCGACGACCATCGCCGCGACGGTCGACGCGGACGACAGCACCGCCAGGCCGACGGCACCGATCAGCGCGCCCGCGAGCGTCCACGGGTGCCGGCGCCCGAACCGGGATGTGGTGCGGTCCGAGGACAGCCCGATCAGCGGGTTCGCGATCAGCGCCGCGAGTGCGCCCACGCCGGTGACCAGCCCGAACACCGCTTCCTTGCCGGCCGCGTCGAGCAGTTCGGCCTGCTGGGGCAGCAGCACCTGGATGGGCGCGTAGACGGCCAGCCACAGGCCGAGGTTGGCCAGGAACAGCCACGTCATCCACGACCGGCGGACCGGGACGACCGGCTCGGCCAACGCCTCGGCGGTCACCTCGCGATCCGATCGCGGTACCACTCGTAGGAGGCGCGCGGCGTGCGTCGCTGGGTCGCGTAGTCCACGTGGACCAGGCCGAACCGCTGCGAGTACCCCGAGTCCCACTCGAAGTTGTCCATCAAGGACCACACGAAGTACCCGCGCACGCCCGCCTTCAGGGCTTCCTCGACGTGCCCGTCCAGGTACTCGATCCGCTCGGTGTCCTCCAGCGAGTGCGGGTAGCTGCACCCGCTCTCCGTCACGTACACGGGAGGCAAGTCGACAAAGCGATTCCGCAACAGGGAGACCATCTCCGACAGCCCGGACGGCACGACCGGCCAGCCGAAGCCGGTCTTCGGGTACTCGTCGATGTCGGTCAGCTCGAACGGCAGGGGGTTGCCCTCGGACGGCAGCCGCAGCCGGGTCGGGTTGTAGTAGTTCACGCCGTAGAAGTCGAGCGGCGCGGAGGTGATCGCCAGGTCGCCGTCCACGATCGGCAAGCGGTCGGCCAGCGAGTCCGGGTACCGCCCGGCCAGCTGCGCGTCGGCGTAGAGCCAGTTGTGCAGGTCGGAGTACGCCTCGGCGGCCGGGACGTCGGCCGGTCCGGCGGGCCACGCGGGCGTGTGGTTGTTGGCCGTGCCGACGGCGCGCGCCCCGGCGGAGCGCAGCGCCTGCACGGCGAGCCCGTGCGCCAGGTTGAGGTGGTGCGCGGTGGGCAGCGCGTCGTACAGCAGCGCCTTGCCCGGTGCGTGCTGCCCGGTGGCGTACCCGAGCAGCGTCACCATCGCGGGTTCGTTGATCGGGATCCACATCGCGACCCGGTCGGCCAGGCGTCCGCCGACCGTCGCGGCGTACTCCGCGAACCGGTGGGCGGTGTCGCGGTTCAGCCAGCCGCCCGCCTCCTCCACGGCCAGCGGCGTGTCCCAGTGGTACAGCGTGAGGACGGGCGCGATGCCGGACTCCAGCAGCTCGTCCACCAGCCGGTCGTAGAACGCCAGGTCCCCCGCGAGGACCCGCGGCCAGGACACGGAGAAGCGGTAGGCGCCGACGCCGAGCGAGCGCATGAGGCCGACGTCCTCGCGGTAGCGGCGGTAGTGGTCGCACGCCTCGGACGCGTCCTGCCCCTCGAACGCCGGGAACGAGTCCCACACGGACGGTCGCCTGCCGGCGGCGGTGAACGAGCCCTCGATCTGGAACGCGGAGGTCGACACACCCCAGAGGAAGTCGTCCGGAACCGAGGAGCCCGGACCCGAGAGGTCATCCGGACCCGAGAAGTCATCCTGACCCGAGAAGTCATCCGGACCCGAGAAGTCATCCGACACGGTCACGCGAGCCTCCCAGAACATGAAAGTCATTCGGATCGTAGGCGTGTTGCACCGTGAAGTGAAGTGGAATGGTCCAGGACCGGGCACTATGGAGTCCCGCAATCCACTCAGCAGGAGTCGCCGTGACCAGTACGACCCCACTGCGCCGCCAGCCGGTGCAGCAGCGCAGCGCCAAGCGCGTCGAGCGGATGCTCGAGGCCTGCGCACAGCTCATCGAGGAGGTCGGTTACGACGGAGTCACCACGACGTTGATCGCCGAACGCGCGGGAGTCGCGGTCGGCTCGCTCTACCAGTTCTTCCCCGACAAACGGGCGGTCGTGCAGGCGCTGACCCTGCGCAACCTGGAGAAGTTCATCCAGACGGTCGACGGTCGGTTCACCTCGACCACCCTCGAACACTGGTGGGACGCCGTCGACTCGATCTTCGACGTGTACGTCTCGATGCACCGCGAGGTGCCCGCGTTCTCCAAGCTGCACTTCGGTGACGTGGTCGACATGCGGTTGCTCGACGACCGCCGCGACAACAACACGGTCATCTCCGACCGCATCGCGGAGATGATCTCGGCCAAGTTCGACATCCCGTTCACCGAGCTGCAGCTGCCGATCTCGATCGCGGTCGAGGCGGCGGACGGCGTGCTGAACCTGGCGTTCCGCCGCGACCCGGCCGGCGACCAGCGGATCCTGGACGAGGCGAAGGCCCTCGTCCGCGGCTACCTGTCGACCCGACTCCCGGACTAGAACCCCCTAGCCGAACGAACGACCCTCGCCCCGGTAGGTGGGCGCGGTCCGCTCCACCACGTCGCCGCGCACGAAGTGGTAGTGGGTGAACCGCTCCGCGAGCTCGCCCGCCTTGGCGTGCCGCAGCCACACGCGGTCGCCCAGGCGCAGCGAGTCGGCCGCCCGGCCCACCACCGGGGTCTGCACCTCGCCCGCGCCCTCCATCGGCAGCAGCTTCAGCCCGACCGGCAGGTACGGGGTCGGCTGCCGGTCGGGGGTCGCGGTGCCGGAGGCGACGTAGCCGCCGGAGAACAAGGTGGCCACGTGCCGCTTCGGCCGGCGCACCACCGGCAGCGCGAACAGCACGGCGGGCTGGGGCCGGAAGCCGCGGTAGCCGTCGAACAGGGTCGGGCCGATGAGGCCGGAGCCGGCGGCGACCTCGGTGACCGAGGGGTCGGCGGCGGTGAGCTCCAGGCTGCCCGTGCCGCCGCCGTTGACGAACTCCAAATCCGCGACCGCGCGGACGGCGGCCACCGCGGCCGCGCGGCGCTCGACCAGCTCGACGGCCGAGTGGCGCTGCATCCAGCGCAGCAGCGCGCCGCGCAGCGGCTTGCCCGGCGGCTGGTCGCCCAGGCCCGCGATCTGCCCCTCGTAGGCCATCACGCCGACCAGCCGGAACCCCGGCCGGCGCACGATCGCCTCGGCCAGAGCGCGCGCTTCGCGTGCCGTGTGCACGGGAGACCTCCTCGGCCCGACGTGCAGGCCGGGCACCGGTCGCCACGACACGTCCAGCTCCAGGCAGACCCGGATCTCCGGGTGGTCGGCGCCGAGCGCGGCCTGGACCAGGTCGAGGTGCGCGGTGGAGTCGACCACGATCGTGACCCTCGACCGCGCCTTGTCGTCACGGGCGAGCTCGCGCAGCGCCGCGTGATCCACGGTCGGGTACGCGACGAGGAGGTCGTCGGAGAGGTCGACCGACGACAGCCACAGCGCCTCGGCCAGCGAGTAGCACATGACGCCCGCGAACCCGGGCCGGGCGAGCACCCGTTCCAGCAGGGCGCGGACCCGGACGGACTTGCTCGCCACCCGGATCGGCCGCCCGCCCGCGCGCCGCACGAGGTCGGCCGCGTTGCCGTCGAAGGCGTCGAGGTCGACGATCGCGAAGGGCGGGTCGTGCTCCTTCGTCGCGGCGTCGAGGCGCGTGAGGGGCTGCATGGCCTCACGGTACTTGAAAGGTGAATAGCTTTCACCTACGGTTCGTGGAACGCGTCACACCGGAGGTGGGCATGGGGACCCCGTGGACGAACTGGGCGCGCACCGCGTCCGCGAGCCCACACCGGGTGGAGCACCCGGCGAGCGTCGACGAACTCGCCGCCGCGGTCGTCGGCGCGTCCAGTGTGCGCCCCCGCGGCAGCGGGCACTCGTTCACCGGCATCGCGGTCGCGCCCGGCGTGGCGATCGACCTCGACGCGTGGACCGGTGTCGTCGACGTGTCCGGCTCGCTCGTGACGGTCCGGTCCGGCACCACGTTGCAGCAGCTCAACGCCCTGCTGGACGTGCTCGGGCTGGCCATGGCGAACCTCGGTGACATCGACGCGCAGACCGTCGCGGGCGCGATCTCCACCGGCACCCACGGCACCGGCGCGAAGCTCGGCGGGCTGGCCACCCAGGTCGTCGCGCTCGAACTCGTGCTCGCGGACGGGTCGCTGGTGCGGTGCTCGGCCGACGAACGGCCCGAGCTGTTCCAGGCGGCCAGGGTCGGCCTCGGCGCGCTCGGCGTGATCAGCACGGTGACGTTGCGGTGCGTGCCGTCGTTCGTGCTGCACGCCCGCGAGTTCCCCGGCCGGCTGGACGGGGTGCTGGAGGAGTTCGACCACCTCACCGCGGTCGAGGACCACGTGGAGTTCCACTGGTTCCCGCACTCCGACCGGGTGATCGTGAAGCGGAACAACCGGGTCGACGAGCCGGCCGCGCCGCTGTCGCCGCTGCGCCGGTTCTACGAGTACGAGGTGATGGAGAACGGCGCGTTCGGGCTGGTCTGCCGACTGGCGAAGGCCATGCCGGCCACCACCAGGACGCTCAACCGGGTGTGCGGGTCGCTGATCTCCGAACGCGACTACCGCGACGCCTCGCACCGGGTGTTCGTCACGCCGCGGCGGGTGCGGTTCGTGGAGAGCGAGTACGCCGTGCCGCGGGCGGCGCTGCACGACGTGCTGCGGGAGCTGCGGACGGCCGTCGCCGGGCTCGACCACGGCGTCATCGTGCCGGTGGAGGTGCGGGTGGCGCAGGGCGACGACATCTGGCTGTCGACCGCGCACGGCCGTGACACGGCTTACATCGCCGTCCACCAGTACCTCGGGATGCCGTACCGGCGTTACTTCGACGCGTTCGAGAGGATCGCGGGCGCGGTCGGCGGTCGACCCCACTGGGGCAAGATGCACAGCCTCGCGGCGGAGACCCTCCGCGACCGCTACCCGCACTTCGACGACTTCCGCCGGGTCCGCGCGGACGTCGACCCGGCCGGCAAGTTCACCAACCCCTACCTCGACCGCGTGCTCGGCTGACCACCCCGGGAGGACGGCGGGACCGGACGACGTCCGGGCAGGATGACCGGGTGACCGGCGGCAACAGGGGACGCGGGCGTCCCGACACGGGTGTGCGCGAGGCGATCCTCGCGGCGACCGAGGCGATCCTCGCGGAAGCGGGCGTCGCCCGGCTGTCCACCAAGGAGATCGCCCGGCGCGCGTCGGCGGCCGAGTCGAGCATCTTCTACCACTTCACCGACCGGCTCGGGCTGCTGCAGGCCGTGGTCCGCCTGCACCTGCCCCTCTACCGCGACGTGGCGGAGGAGGTCGTGCGGCGCGCGGGGCAGGGCAGCCTGCGGGACAACCTCGCCCTCCTGCTCGACGGCCTCGACGCGTACTACCGCCGGATCACGCCGATCCTCGCCGCCGTGCAGGCCGACGGCGACCTGCGCGCGCGCTTCGCCGAACGGGGCGCCGACGGCGCGGTCGGCCCGCAGCGGGCACTCCTGCCGATCGTCGACTACCTGGCCGAGGAGCGGCGGCTCGGCCGCGTGCGCGCGGACCTCGACCTGGAACCGGCGGCCCTGGTCATCGTGGGGACCGCCTACCAGCGGGCGGTGTTCCGCCGCCTCAGCGGGGTCGACGCACCGGCGGCGGACACCGCGCGGGTCGTGGACACGCTCCTGCCGGCCCTGATCGCGCGCTGACCCGACCCCGTCCGGAACCGGACCCGACCGACCACCTCGCGGTACATTTACTGAGTGACTACTCAGAAATTAGGCGACAGGCGGGTCACCCGCCTGACCGCGGGGCTCGCCCTGCTGTCCACCGGTCTGCTCGCCGGGACCTTCGGCTACGGCGCCGTGAACCTGGTGACCACGTTCAACGTCGTCCCGCTCGACGTCCGGCTGACGTTCCACTCGGCCCTGATGCGGGTGAACGGCCCGGTCGTCCAGACCGTGATGGGCCTCGCCGCGCTCAGCACGATCGCCCTGGCCGCCCTGGTGCGCGGCCGGACCCGGCCGGTCGCCGCGGCCGCCGGGGTGCTCGTCGTGACCTCGTTCCTGGTCACGCGCTTCGGCAACGTGCCCATCAACGGCCGGATCAAGGAGTGGGCCGTGGGCACGCCACCGGCCGACTACGCCGAGGTCCTGCAGCGCTGGGAGGCGTTCAACCTCGTGCGCACCGTCGCCGGGATCGCCGCGTTCGTGCTGGTCATCTGGATCGCCACCAGGCCGGCGGGCGACCGGGTCGTTCAGAAGGCGTCGTCGATCGGGGTGTCGCCGCTGATCAGCTCGTAGGTCCGGCGGACCGTGCCGGGACGGTCCAGGAGGGCCACCACGACCGCCGCCACGTCGGCGCGCGGTACGGAACCCCGTAGGGGCGTCTCGGCCAGTTCGACCAGACCGGTCGGCTCGTCGTCGGTCAGCCGGCCCGGTCGCAGGATCGTCCAGTCCAGGTCGCGGTCCCGCAGGTCGTCCTCCGCGGCGCCCTTGGCGGCCAGGTAGGCGTCGAACACCTCGTCACCGGTGGTGCGCCCGATGCCGGTGGTGCTGATCTGGATGAACCGCCGCACGCCCGCCCGTTGCGCGGCCTCCGCCAGCAACGCCGACGCGGCCCGGTCCACGGTGTCCTTGCGCCCCACCCCGCTGCCCGGCCCGGCGCCCGCGGCGAAGAGCGCCGCGTCCGCGCCGTTCAGCAGCTCCGCGACCGAAGCGACGTCGGTCGCCTCCAGGTCGCAGTGGACGGGGACCCCGCCCACTTCCAGCACGTCCGCGTGGTGGTCGGGGTTGCGCACCAGCGCCGTGGCGCTGTCACCCCTCGCGGCCAGCAGCCGCTCCACCCGCAACGCGATCTTGCCGTGTCCACCCGCGATCACCACACGCATGGTCCGACCGTAGGTCAGGACGCGGTCGCCAGCACCCGCTCGTAGACCAGTTCATTCACCCAACGGGTGGTGGCGGTGTCCTCGACCGGCACGGTCTCGTTGCGGCCGGCCACGTCCGTGCTCAGCTGCAGCTCCTCGTCGGCCAGCAGCACCGAGACGCCGTAGCGGCGGACGCGGGGCAGGCAGTTCGCCAGGTAGTCGTGCGTGAACACGACCGACGTCGGCAGCACGGCGGCGGCGTTGCCGAAGCGGGCGAACGGCACCGCCGAGGCCAGCGCGGTGCGCCAGTGCCGCGCGACCGCGAGCACGCCGACGATCCGGACCGCGGCGGGCGGCACGCGGCCGTCCATCTCCGGCCACACCCAGGTGGACACCGTGGTGCGGTCCGTCTCCGGAGCCGCGCCCAGGCACAGCCGCTCGGCGTGCGCGTCGGCCAGCAGCTGCGCCACCACGATCACCTTGCGCCCCATGAGGACCATCTCGGGCAGCACCACGCCGTGCCAGCCGAGGCGCACGGCCGCGGAGGCGGCCAGCTCCTCGACGGATCCGGGCAGTTCGGGAACCGGAACCGCGGTCGCCGACAGCGCCCTGGTGTCGTCGGTGTCCGCGATCCGTGCTGGTGTGCTGCTCACGCCAGGGCCTCCTCGGCAACCACGGCGGGCTGTCCGCCGCGTTTCGACTCGTGCTCTGGGTAAGGCGTACCAGGTGGGAACGGTCGCACCCCCAGGGCAAAAGGCGTCCTGCGATCGGCGGCGTCGAGCGGTCGGTAACCGGTCGGCGGCCGCCGGAGGGACTTCGGCCCGGCGGTGCTGCCGTCTGGGTGACCCGCGCGGCCCTCGGGACGCCGAAGGCTGCTCTGCGTGTGCGTCGCTCGCCTGGAAAGTCCGCCGCACCGCTGCCGGGAGGCGTGGGCGTGACCGCATCACCGACCGCTCGCCGCGTGAAACCGACCGACCGCCCCCGACCGCCACGTTCGGCCGCGGCCGGTCGGGTGACAGACATCACGCGTCCGCCCGACGGGGAAATCACGAAAAAAACCGGAAGTCCCCTCCACACCCGTGGTGGGGACTTCCGGTTTTGGTGGGCGAGGGGGGAGTTGAACCCCCACGTCCTTTCGGACACACGGACCTGAACCGTGCGCGTCTGCCATTCCGCCACTCGCCCGGAGCGACGTGGAGAACACTAGCACGGTCCCCGTCCGGGTTACCAATTGCCCCGTGTACCGGTACGTCACCCCGGATACGATCGGTAGCAGAAGTCGACCGGGTCGGAGGGTTGCCGTGGGCCTCGTACAGCGCTTCGAGCGCCGTCTCGAAGGCATCGTCGGCAACACCTTCGCGCGTGTGTTCGGTGGCAACGTCGTCCCGCAGGAAGTGGCCCAGGCACTGCAGCGGGAGGCGGAGAGCAACATCCGCGAGTTGGCGGGTGGCAGGCTGCTCGCTCCGAACCACTTCCAGGTCCTGCTGGGTCCGCAGGACCACGATCGGCTTGCCGGGGACGGTCAGGATGAACTACGCATCACCCAGCTTCTGGGGGACTCCATCCGGGAGCACCTCGAAGAGAGCGGATGGGATACCTATGGTGACGTCGTAGTCTCCCTGGAGCGCTCCGACGCGCTGCACACGGGACAGTTCCGAACCAGCTCGTCCGTCGACCCCGACGTGAAAGTTGCCAGCCGACGGTCAGCACCACCTCGCACTGCAGGAGACGGATCCATGAGCCAGCCTCCCGGCTACGGACAAGGACAGGGCCAGCCCGCCTACGACCCCTACGCACAGGGCGGCTACGGCCAGCAGCAGCAGGGCTACGACCAGCAGGGGTACGGTCAGCAGCAGCCCGGCTACGAGCAGGGCTACGGCCAGCAGCAGCCCGGGTACGACCAGGGCTACGGCCAGCAGCCCGGTTACGACCAGGGCTACGGGCAGCAGCAGCCCGGGTACGACCAGGGCTACGGCCAGCAGCCGGGCTACGACCAGGGCTACGGCCAGCAGCAGCCCGGGTACGGCCAGCCCGGTTACGACCCCGGCTACGGGCAGCAGCCCGGCTACGACCAGGGTTACGGCCAGCAGGGCTACGGCCAGCAGCCCGGGTACGACCAGGGCTACGGGCAGCAGGGGTACGGCGACCCGGCACAGGGTTACGCGCCCCCGGCGGTCCAGTCCGGCCCCCGGCAGCTGAACGCGACGCTGCACCTGGACGACGGTTCGAACCGCACCTACAACCTCAAGCAGGGCGGCAACGTGGTCGGCCGCGGCCAGGAAGCGGACTTCCGCCTCCCCGACACCGGGGTCTCCAGGAGGCACCTGGAGATCACCTGGGACGGGCACAGTGCCATGCTCGCTGATCTCGGTTCGACAAACGGCACCACGGTGAACGGCACTCCAGTGCAGACTTGGCAGCTCGCGGAAGGCGACGTCGTCCGCATCGGCCACTCCTCGCTGGTCTACCGCACCCAGGGCTGAGGGGTCGATTCGGCGTAGGCGTGACGGCACTCAAGTCAGGAGCGGTTACAACCGGTGCCAGAGCTGGTGATGCAGCTGACCAGAGCGGGTTTCCTCGTCCTGCTCTGGTTGTTCGTGTTGGCTGCGCTTCGAGTGGTCCGCTCCGACCTGTACGCGGCGTCGGGGCTCCGCGTCCCGACGCCGAAGTTCGGCAGGGGGGCGGGCAAGGCCGCCCGGGGCAACAAGGCGGCCCGGCAGCTCGTCGTGACGCACGGCGCGCTGGCGGGCACGCGCATCTCCCTGGACGGCAGGCCGATCATGATCGGTCGCGCCGACGACTCCACGCTCGTGCTGGACGACGACTTCGCGTCGACCAGGCACGCGCGGTTGTCGATGCGCGGGACCGATTGGTACGTGGAGGACCTGGGCTCCACTAACGGCACCTATCTCGACCGGGCGAAGGTCACGGCCCCACTCCGGGTCCCGCTCGGCTCCCCGATCCGAATTGGCAAAACGGTGATCGAGCTGCGCTCATGACCCTCGTCCTCCGATACGCGGCCCGCAGCGACCGGGGCCTGGTCCGTTCGAACAACCAGGACTCCGTGTACGCGGGTCCGCGCCTGCTCGCGCTCGCCGACGGCATGGGTGGCCACGCCGCGGGCGAGGTCGCCAGCAAGGTCGTCATCGCCGCCCTGGCCCCGCTCGACGACGACGAGCCGGGCGACGACCTGCTCGGCCAGCTCCGCGACGCCGTGATCGCCGGCAACGGCGCGATCTCCGAGCTCGTGCAGAGCGACCCCGACCTGGACGGCATGGGCACCACGCTCACCGCCGTGCTGTTCGCGGGTTCGCGGCTGGGCATGGTGCACATCGGTGACTCGCGCGCCTACATGCTGCGCAACGGCACGTTCACGCAGATCACGCACGACGACACGTTCGTCCAGTCGTTGATCGACGAGGGCCGGATCACCGAGGAGGAAGCGGCCACGCACCCGCAGCGCTCACTGCTGCTGCGGGCGCTGACCGGTCACGAGGTGGAGCCGCGGCTGATGGTGCGGGAAGCCCGTCCGGGCGACCGCTACCTGCTGTGCTCGGACGGCCTGTCCGGCGTGGTCAGCATGGAGACGCTGGACGAGGCGATCCGGATCCCGGACCCGCAGGCCTGCGCGGACCGGATGATCGAGCTGGCGCTCAAGGGCGGCGGCCCCGACAACGTGACGGTCGTCGTGGCCGACGTGGTCGACGTCGACTTCGGGGACGACGCCCCGATAGTGGGTGGTGCGGCCGGAGACGGCAGCGAAGACCCGCCACCCCCCGACTCGCCCGCCTCGCGGGCGAGTTCCATCACCGGGCCCCGGCCGGTGCCGCCGCGGGTCGAGCCGATGCCGCCGCCGGACCCCCGGCGCGCGCGGCGCAACCGGCTCAAGGCGCTCGCGCTGGTGGTCTTCCTGCTCCTGCTGCTGGTGGCGGCCGGTCTGGGCACCCGCTGGTACGTGCTGCGCCAGTACTACGTGGGCGCGGCGGACAACGGCGAGGTGTCGGTGTTCCGGGGCGTCACCGGCAGCGTGTTCGGCGTCGACCTGCACCGCCGGGTGGAGGGCTCGTGCCCGCCCGGCGCCCAGGCGTGCGAGCCGATCACGGTGGACGACCTGAAGGTCGCCACGCGGGACGTGGTGCGCAACGGCATCACCGACGTGGACGGCCTGGAGGGCGCCCGGGAGGCGATCCGGAGGCTGCGCACCGAGCAGACGTTGCAGTTCTGCTCGAAGGACAGCCCCGGGACGACGACCGGGACGACGGCACCCACGACCACCACGACGCCGACCGCGGCCACGTCCACCACGGCGGTGGACCCGGCGGCGACCTCGACCGCGGTGACGACGTCCACCACCCCCGAGGGGACCCCCCTCACCACGCCCGTGCAGAAGCCGGGCACGGATTGTCGAAAGGGCCAGTAGTCGCATGGGTTCGCCGGTTCCCGGCGCGGAGGGCACACCGCTCGCGGCGGCGAGCAGCACGTCGCCCGGTCTGAGGCCGCCCACGCGACGCAGCACTGAACTGTTCATGCTGGCCTTCGCCGCCGTCCTGGTGACGGGCGCGCTGATCCTGGTGGAGGCGAACCAGGAGCAGGAGCTGAGCCTCAGCATCCTGTGGCTGGGCCTCGCCTTCCTGGGGCTGCTGACCGTGGCGCACCTCGCGGTGCGCACGTGGGCGCCCTACGCGGACCCGGTGATCCTGCCGTGCGTCGGGCTGCTGAACGGCCTGGGCCTGGTGATGATCCACCGGATCGACCTGGCCATGGCGGACGTGAAGCTGCCGGGCGGCGGCACGTGGTCGCCCGCCGCGCCCAAGCAGGTGCTGTGGACGGCGATCGCGCTGGTGCTGTTCTGCACCGTGCTGAAGGTGCTGTCCGACCACCGCACGCTGGCCCGGTACGGCTACACGGCCGGTCTGCTGGGCCTGGTGGCGCTGGTGCTGCCCGGCGTGCTGCCGAGCTTCATCGCGCCCGAGATCAACGGCGCGAAGATCTGGCTGAGCTTCGGCGCGTTCTCCATCCAGCCGGGCGAGTTCGCGAAGATCCTGCTGATGGTGTTCTTCGCGGCTTTCCTGGTGTCGAAGCGCGACCTCTTCACCATCGCGGGCCGCCGGGTCATCGGCCTGGACCTGCCGCGGGCGCGCGACCTGGGTCCGCTGATCGCCGCGTGGGCGGTCGGCGTGAGCATCATGGTGCTCCAGAAGGACCTGGGCAGCTCGCTGCTGTTCTTCGGCATCGTGCTGGTGCTGCTGTACGTGGCGACCGAGCGGGCCGCGTGGGTCGTGCTGGGCGTGCTGATGTTCTGCGTCGGCGCGTTCGTGGCGTGGAAGCTGTTCAGCCACGTCCAGGTCCGGGTGCAGAACTGGCTGGACCCCTTCGCGGACCCGTCGGGCACGGGCTACCAGATCGTGCAGTCGTTGTTCGGCCTCGGCACGGGCGGTCTGTTCGGCGCGGGCCTGGGCGGCGGGCGGCCGGACCAGATCCCGGAGGCCAACACCGACTTCATCACCGCCGTGATCGGTGAGGAGCTGGGCTTCGTCGGGCTGGCCGCGGTGCTGCTGATCTACACCGTGTTCGCGATGCGGGGCCTGCGCACCGCGCTGTCGGTCCGGGACACGTTCGGCAAGCTGCTCGGCGGCGGCCTGGCGTTCGCCGTGGCGTTCCAGATCTTCATCGTCGTCGGCGGCGTGACCAAGCTGATCCCGATGACGGGCATCACCGCGCCGTTCCTGTCCAAGGGCGGTTCGTCGCTGCTGGCCAACTACATCCTGGTCGCGTTGCTGCTGCGGATCTCGGACGCGGCGCGCGCGCCGAAGACCACGCCGAAGCCCCGCCCGCAGCAACCGGCCATCGCCGACCAGTTCACAGTCATGGTGGAGCGTCCGAAATGAACACACCGCTCCGCCGGGTCGGCCTCGCCATGATGGCGATGATGGTCCTGCTGTTGGGCAACGCCACGTACGTGCAGGTCATCAAGGCCGACGACTACCGCAAGAACCCGCTGAACCGGCGGGTGATCCTGGACCAGTACTCGCGCGAGCGCGGCCAGATCATCTCGGCCGACGGCACCCCGCTGGCCAGCGTCCAGCGGGTCGACGACCGGCTGCGCTACCTGCGCACCTACGCCAACGGCCCGGCGTTCGCGCCGGTCACCGGCTACTTCTCCACCCTCTACGGCGCGGGCGGCATGGAACGCGCCGAGGACGACCTGCTCAACGGGTCGGACGACCGGCTGTTCGCGCGCCGGGTGTCGGACCTGATCACCGGGCGCGACCCCAAGGGCGGCAGCCTCCAGCTGACCATCGACGCCAAGCTCCAGCAGGCGGCGTTCGAGCGGCTCCAGGGCGTGACCGGCACGGTGGTCGCGATCCGGCCGCAGACCGGGGAGATCCTGGCCATGGCCAGCACCCCGTCCTACGACCCGAACGTGCTGGCCAGCCACGACGTCGACGTGCAGGAAGAGGCCTGGACCGGCTACGACGCGGACAAGTCCAAGCCGATGCTCAACCGCGCGGTGCACGAGAACTACCCGCCCGGTTCGACGTTCAAGCTGGTGGTGGCCGCGGCGGCGCTGGCCGAGGGCAAGACCAAGGAGAGCGAGGTCGACGGCCGCCCGGTGATCACGCTGCCCGGCACGAACACCCCGCTGCCGAACTTCAACGACACCAACTGCGGCAACGGCGTCACCGCCACGTTGCAGGAGGCGCTGGCCAAGTCGTGCAACACGGCGTTCGCGGTGCTGGCCGCCGAGCTGGGCGCGGACAAGCTGCGCGACCAGGCGGCCAAGTTCGGCATCGACGAGCAGTCCCTGTCGATCCCGCTGTCCGTCGTGCCCTCGACGCTGGGCCCCATCCCGGACAAGCCGTCGATCTACCAGACCGGCATCGGCCAGAAGGACGTCCGGATGACGCCGCTGGCCAACGCGGTGGTGGCGGCCACCGTCGCCAACGGCGGCGTGCGGATGCAGCCGCACCTGGTCGGCAAGATCCTCGCGCCCGACCTCCAGGTGATCAGCGAGACCAAGCCGGACGAGGCCGACGAGGCCATGGAGCCCGCCGCGGCCACCGCGCTGCGCGACATGATGATCGCGTCGGAGAACAACACCGGTGGCGGCGGCAAGCTCAGCGGCGTGACGATCGCGTCCAAGACGGGCACCGCCGAGCACGGCGAGGACGTGGGCGCGACCAACCCGCACGCCTGGTACGTGGCGTTCGCGCCGGCCGAGAAGCCGGAGATCGCGATCGCGGTCATCGTGGAGAACGGCGGTCAGCAGGGCCTGTCCGCCACCGGCGGTCGGGTCGCCGCCCCGATCGGCCGCGCGGTCATCGGCGCCTACCTCGGGGGACGCTGATGCTGTCCTCCGGCCAGTTGCTCGCCGAGCGTTACCGCCTCAGCAAGCGGATCGCGGTCGGCGGCATGGGCGAGGTCTGGGAGGCCGACGACACGCGGTTGGACCGCAAGGTCGCGGTGAAGGTGCTGAAGGCGGAGCTCAGCGGTGACGCGGAGTTCCTGAACCGGTTCCGCATCGAGGCGCGCACCACCGCGTCGCTCAACCACCCCGGCATCGCGGCGGTCCACGACTACGGCGAGACGGCGTCGGTCCCGGACGGGCCGGAGGACACCGCGTACCTGGTGATGGAGCTGGTGGAGGGCGAGCCGCTGGCCGCCATCATCGCCCGCGGCAGGCTGAACGCGGACCGCACGCTGGACGTGCTGGAGCAGGCGGGCAACGCGTTGCAGGCCGCGCACGAGCGCGGGCTGGTGCACCGGGACGTGAAGCCGGGCAACATCCTCGTGACCCCGACCGGCAAGGTGAAGATCACCGACTTCGGCATCGCGAAGGCGGCCGATGCGGCGCCCGTCACGCACAGCGGCATGGTCATGGGCACGGCGCACTACATCGCGCCGGAGCAGGCGCTCGGGCACGCCGCCGAGCCCGCGTCGGACGTGTACGCGCTGGCGGTGTGCGGCTACGAGTGCCTGACCGGGCACCGGCCGTTCCTGTCGGAGAACGCGGTGACCGTCGCCATGATGCACATCCGCGACATCGCGCCGCCGCTGCCGCCGGACGTGCCGCCGGGGCCGCGGGCGCTGATCGAGGCGACCCTGGTGAAGGACCCGCGCCAGCGCTACCGCAACGGGGGCGAGTTCGCGAACGCGGTGGGCGCGGTGCGCTCCGGTCAGCCGCTGCCCGCGCCGTCCGGGTTGGCGATGGCGGTCGGTGCGCCGATGGCCGCGCCCATGACCCCTCCGCCCGCGCCGCGCACCCACCCTCCGCACCCCCATCCGGGCAACCCGGTGACGCATCCCGGGTCGCGTCCGACCATGCAACCGGTCCCACCAGGCATGAACACTCCGCACACGGGTGCTTTCCGTCCGTTGCCACCCGGTCCGCGCCCACCGGGGCGCAACCGCGCCGTGCTGTGGGTTATGGTCGCTGTGCTGCTGGTCGCACTGCTGGTGCTGGGCGTGGTCATCCTGCGCTGGGTGCTGAAGGACGACGAGGTACCCGGCGGGGCGAACCAGCAGGGCACCACGAGCGCCCGCCCGTTGGACGACTCGACCGATCGGCTCCCCGGCAAACCGAAGGTGACGATCGCGAAGTCGGACTACGTCGACCTGCCGGTGGACGAAGTCGCGAAGGAGCTCTCCGGGCACGGCTTGGAACCCGAGGTGCACTCCAGGGACGGGGGTGCGCCGCGGGATCCCGGGCGGTGCATGGTGTCGGACCTGGCGCCGACCGGTGAACTGGCGATCGGCTCACGGGTCACGGTGACGTGTGTGCCGACTTAAGGCCGAAACGGTACGAAGGCGAACGCAAGGCTTGATGGTGAGACCGTTGACGAGGAGCGGGACGAAGCACTGATGAGCACTCCGCGACTGCTCTCCAACCGCTACGAACTGGGTGAGACGCTCGGCTACGGCGGTATGTCGGAGGTGCACAAGGGCCGGGACGTCCGGCTCGGCCGCGACGTCGCCATCAAGGTGCTGCGCGCTGACCTCGCCCGTGACGCCCAGTTCCAGGAGCGGTTCCGCCGGGAGGCGCAGAACTCGGCGGCGCTGAACCACCCCGCCATCGTCGCGGTCTACGACACCGGTGAGACCCAGACCGAGTACGGCCCGCTGCCCTACATCGTCATGGAGTTCGTCGACGGCCGCACGCTGCGCGACATCGTCAAGACGCAGGGCCCCCTGTCGGGCAAGCGGGCGATGGAGGTCATGGCCGACGTGTCGGCCGCGCTGGACTTCAGCCACCGGCACGGCATCGTGCACCGGGACGTGAAGCCCGCGAACGTCATGATCACCCGGTCGGGCGCGGTGAAGGTGATGGACTTCGGCATCGCGCGCGCGGTGCACGACGGCCAGGCCGCGGTGACGCAGACCGCCGCCGTGATAGGGACCGCGCAGTACCTGTCGCCGGAGCAAGCCCGCGGCGAGGCCGTGGACGGCCGCTCCGACGTGTACGCCTCGGGCTGCGTGCTGTTCGAGCTGCTGACCGGGGAGCCGCCGTTCACCGGCGACTCGCCCGTGGCGGTGGCCTACCAGCACGTGCGCGAGGACCCGAAGCCGCCGTCGGCGCTGAACCCGAAGGTGACGCCCGCGCTGGACGCGATCGTGCTGAAGGCGATGGCCAAGGGACCGGCCAACCGCTACCAGTCGGCCGCGGAGATGCGCGCCGACCTGGTCCGCGTGCTGTCCGGCCAGCGCCCGTCGGCGCCCGCCGTGATGACGGCCGAGGACCGCACCGCGGTGCTGAACCAGTCGTCGTCGCGCACCGAGGTCGCCCCCGTGGCGACCGGCGGTGGCGGTCGCCACCGGCCGGCGGGCCAGCGCGACGAGCCCTCCGACTACGACCCGCTGGCCGAGGAAGAGGAGGAGCAGCGCGCGCGGCGCAAGAAGACGATCATGATCGCGCTGGTCGTCCTGCTGTGCATCGCCGTGCTCGCGCTCGCCACGTGGATCACCACGACCCTGCTCGGCGGCGACGACAACCGGTCCGCACCCAAGGACACGGTCGCCGTGCCGTCGCTGGTCGGCAAGACGCAGCAGGTCGCGCACGCCGAGCTGGAGGCCAAGGAGCTGACCGGCGAGGTCGAGATGCTGCCGTGCCAGCCCGGCCCGGAGCCGACCTGCACCACGGACCAGATCAACAAGGTGATCTCCACCGACCCGCCCGCGAACAAGCAGGTGGAGAAGCGCAGCAAGGTCAAGCTGGTGATCGGCACCAACCCGCAACCCGCGGCGGTGCCCAGCGTCACCGGTCTGAGCCCGACGGACGCGCAGAAGAAGCTCGAGGCCGAGAAGTGGGTCTACCAGCAGGCGACCGAGGAGGTCGAGACCAACGACCCGAACCTCGTCGGCAAGGTCGTCTCGCAGTCGCCGTCGGCGGGCACCAACGCGCCCAAGGGCAGCGCGATCACGGTGACGCTGGGCAAGGCGCCGGACAACGTGCAGCTGCCCGACGTGACCGGCCAGACGCTCCAGAACGCCAAGGCGACCCTGGAGAACAGCGGGTTCAAGGTGCAGACCAAGGACGTCGACAGCGCCGAGCCCCTCAACGAGGTCGTCGCCCAGAACCCGGCCCCCGGTCGGGTGGAGAAGGGCACGCTGGTCACGCTGAGCGTGTCGAAGAACAACCAGTTCCTCATGCCCGACCTGCGCGGCCTCTCCGAGAACCAGGCGCGCACCAAGCTCGGCCAGGCCGGGTGGACCGGCAACGACCTGGCGGTCAGCGACCGCGAGCCGACGACCGACATCTCCCAGAACAACAAGATCCTGGACCAGGAGATCAAGGCCGACACGCCGACGAACAAGAACGCGCGGATCAACGTGATCCTCGCCGAGTTCAAGGTCGGCGGCGGCGGCGGACCGACCACGACCAGGTAGCCGGCTCGTGACGAAGGCCCCCTCCGCGTGGAGGGGGCCTTCGTCGTCGAACCCATCGAGCGGGCTGCTCCTGGTGGCTGCTGCCGGCGGGGCTACTTCTGGCGGGCCGCCGAGGCGAGCTGGCGCATGCCGTTCTCCAGCTGTCGGACCGTGCCCTCGGGCACCTCGAACCCGCACACCGCGAGCCAGTTGGCCAGCATCCGGTGACCGCCCTCGGTCAGCACGGACTCCGGGTGGAACTGGACGCCCTCCACCGGCAGCTCGCGGTGGCGCATGGCCATCACCACGCCCGACTCGGTGCGGCCCGTCACCTCGAACTCGGCCGGGATGGTGTCCGGCAGCACCGTCAACGAGTGGTAGCGGGTCGCGGTGAACGGGCTCGGCACGCCCTTCAGCACGCCCTCGCCGTTGTGGTGCACGACGCTGGTCTTGCCGTGCAGCAGCTCCGGCGCGAGGTCGACCGTGCCGCCCCAGACCGCGCCGATGGCCTGGTGGCCCAGGCACACCCCGAACACCGGGACGCCATTGTCCGCGCAGTGGCGGATCACGTCCATGCTCCGGCCCGCCTTGTCCGGCGTGCTCGGACCCGGGCTGACGAGGACGCCACCGAACTCGGCGACCTCGTCCAGCTCGACGGCGTCGTTGCGCCGGACCACGCACTCGACCCCGAGCTGGGCCAGGTACTGGACGAGGTTGTAGACGAAGCTGTCGTAGTTGTCGACCACGAGCACGCGCATGCCGCCAGCGTAGCCGTGACGAACCTCTCGCCAGAAGTGATCTTAGCCTAACCTAACCTGGAAGTCATGACCCGTTCCCTGCGCGTCGCCGTCGTCGGCGCTGGCCCGGCCGGCATCTACGCCGCCGACATCCTGACCAAGTCCGCGGCCGAGTCCGGCCTGGACGTGGGCGTCGACCTCTTCGAACGGCTGCCCGCGCCGTACGGCTTGATCAGGTACGGCGTCGCTCCCGACCACCCGCGCATCAAGGGCATCGTCACCGCCCTGCAGCGCGTCCTGGACCGGCCGGGGATCCGGTTCTTCGGCAACGTCGAGTACGGCGTCGACCTCAAGCTCGACGACCTCCGGCACTTCTACGACGCCGTCGTCTTCTCCACCGGCGCGGAGAAGGACCGCCCGCTCCCCGTCCCGGGCATCGACCTGGACGGCTCCTACGGCGCGGCCGAGTTCGTCTCCTGGTACGACGGCCACCCCGACGTGCCGCGCACCTGGCCCCTGCGGGCCCGCGAGGTCGCCGTCCTGGGCGTGGGCAACGTCGCGCTCGACGTCGCCCGCGTGCTCGCCAAGACCGCCGACGAGCTGCTGAGCACCGACATCCCGGACAACGTCTACGAAGGCCTGAGGTCGAGCCCGGTCACGGACGTGCACGTGTTCGGCCGCCGCGGGCCGGCGCAGGCCAAGTTCACGCCGCTGGAGCTGCGCGAGCTCGACCACTCGCCCAACGTCGAGGTGATCGTGCACCCCGAGGGCATCGACTTCGACGCGGGCAGCATGGCCGCGATCCGGTCGAACAAGCAGGTCGAGATGGTCGTCAAGACGCTCCAGGAGTGGGCGATCCGCGACGTGGGCGACCGGCCGCGCCGGCTGCACCTGCACTTCCTCGAAGCGCCCGTCGAGGTGCTCGGGTCCACCGCGGTGACCGGTCTGCGCACCGAGCGGATGGAGCTGACCGGCGACGGCGGCGTGCGCGGCACCGGCGAGTTCACCGACTGGCCCGTGCAGGCGGTCTACCGCGCCGTCGGCTACCTGTCCACGCACCTGGTCGACCTGCCGTTCGACCACACGTCCGGCACCGTGCCGCACCAGGCGGGCCGGGTCCTCGACCTGGACGAGCAGCCCATGACCGGCGTCTACGTCACCGGCTGGATCAAGCGCGGACCGGTCGGCCTCATCGGCCACACCAAGGGCGACGCGCTGGAGACCGTCACCAGCCTGCTCTCCGACGCGCCGCTGCTGCCGACCGCGCACAGCCGCGAGCCCGACGCCGTGGTGCGGTTCCTGGAGCAGCGCGCGGTGCCGTTCACCACCGTCGACGGGTGGCGGGCGCTGGACGCGCACGAGATCGCCTTGGGCACCGCCCGCGGCCGCGACCGGGTCAAGGTCGTGGACCGGGAGGAGATGACCGACATCTGCCGGTCGGAGTGATCGCGGATCAGGGGGTCACTGGGGCGTCGTCACGTTGTTGAACGGCAGCTTCGGCTCCGCCCACGGGAACACCACGAACATCAGCAGCGCCACCACCCCGGCCACGAGCACCAGCGCCTCCAGGACGCGCACGGGCAGCGGGCCGGGGAGGTGCCGCCAGATCCACCCGTACATCACTGCTCCTTCATCTCTTCGGGCACGAAGCCGGGCGCCTTCGGGTAGCTCATCGTCAGCACGGAGTGCACGATCAGCCGCTGCTTGTCGTCGAACCGCGGGTGGCAGGTGGTCAGCGTCATCAACGCCGCCTGCTGCGCCGCGGGCACCTCACCGGTGAAGTGCGGCACGGCGCTGATCACCTCGCCCTGGGTGGGCAGCACGATCTCCTGGCCGACCGTCTTGTCGTAGGGCGCACCCAGCGGCGAGACCTTCTCGCACTTGGTCTGGCCCTTCTTCCCGGCCCAGCCCGCCACCTCGTCCGCCTTCGGCAGCACCCGGTAGACGAACCAGTGGGTCTGCGTCTCGACCAGGATCGCGTCGCACGAGTTGAGCAGGTCCAGGTCGTTGAACGGGGCGCCCTTGCCGACCCGGTGGCCCGCCACGGAGAAGTTGCCCGGGTCACCCGGCAGCGCGGTGCCCTTGTAGTGACCGGGACCGATCTCCAGGTCCTTGTCGGTGGTGCCCTCGACGATCGAGAACTTGTAGTCCGGGCCGAACACCGGGATGTACATCTTGGCGAACGCCTGGCCGTCGAGCAGGTCGTACTGGGCCTGGCGCTGCTGGTCGGCCTCGACCGTGTTCGAGCTCCACTGGTCGTCCAGCGCCTGGGTGGCGTCGTCCTGCTTGCCGGCGGAGATGAGGTCGGTGACGTACACCTCGTAGACCACGAACAGCAGGATGACCAGACCGGCCGTGATCAGCAGCTCACCGATCGAGCGGACGGCCTTGCGCGCCGTGCTGTCCGGCGGCGGACCGGGCTGGTCGTCGTCGTCCTCGTCGTGGACCTCGTCGTAGTCCGCGTCCTCGTAGTCCTCGTAGTCGTCGTCGTAGTCGTCGTAGTCGTCCACGGGCGCGATGACCTCGGTGGGCGGGTCGACGGGGCGAGGACGGCGGCGCGGCGGCTGCGGCGGTCCGGGCGGACGACCGCCGGGCGGCGGCGGGAGGCTGCCGGAGAACGCGTTCGTGTAGCGGGTGGCGTCGGCGTCCGGCGGGCCCGGCCGGGGGCGCGGGGCGTTCGGCGGTGGCGGCGGTGCTCCGCGGTGCCGTGCGGCCAGGTCGGTGGGGGGGGGCGGGGTGGGCGGGGTCTCGGGCGCGCGGCGAGGGGCGCCGGGAGGTGCCGGC